>CAZVSL010000514.1:0-1181 GCA_964629935.1 uncultured Calditrichaceae bacterium
TGCCGTGTTGCTTGAACAGCTCGATGGCCTCAGCATCCATGAGCGTGCCGTGCTCGATGGAGCGAACCCCGGCGCGGATAGCGCGTTTCATGCCTTCGGCGCCATGCGCATGCGCAGCCACATGCATGCCGTAATCGCGGGCCGTCGTCACGATAGCGCGGATTTCTTCTTCTGTAAATTGCGGATTTTGCCCGCTCTTCGCCTGACTCAGCACGCCGCCGGTAGCTGTGATTTTGATCAAATCCGCACCATTTTTATAACGCTGGCGTACAGCTTTGCGCGCTGCGTCCACGCCGTTGACCACGCCCACATCCGGTCCGGGATCACCCATCAAGTCGGCGCGCAGACTGTTTGTCGGGTCAGCATGCCCGCCGGTGGTAGCAATGGATTTTCCGGCGCTGAAGATGCGCGGTCCCATCACCCAACCTTTGTCGATCGCGTCCCGCAGATGTGTGCTGACTGTGCCGCCAAGCTCGCGCACCGTGGTGAAGCCAGACATGAGCGTCGCTTCGGCAAATTTTACGGAACGGTAAGCATACTCTGCATCATCCATGAAAAAGCGCTCCGCATAACTGCGTTTGCTGAGTTGACCTGACAAATGCGTGTGCATGTCCATCAGGCCCGGCATGACAGTTTTGTCTTTGAGATCGATGATTACATCTTCGGCGCCGCCTGCGCTATAGCCTGCGCGCAGCTCGACTATCCTGGCCTCGTTTACGACAATTGTGACTTCACTCCTTGCCTGTTCTGAGATGGCGTCGATCACTCTGCCACAGTGCAGCAAGGTGTTTTGCGCCAAACCGGCTTGCGCGCTCAGGAGCACCGCCAGCCCAATTAAATAGAACAGCCGTATCAAAGCTGCCTCCTTCCTCCTCAAAAAGCGATAATACTGCGTTTGCTCTGCCGCCAGCACTGTGCGGCAGGGCTCGAATAAGAAACCACAAGTTAACCAAATCACGCCTCTGATTCAAGCCGAAAAACGGTGGAATTCACAATGAGGCCCAAACCGGCGATGTGCCACGCCTTCGGCGTATTTGAAAATCCGGCTCATTTCAGACCGCGCGTTCTCACGGCTGCCCGTGTTTTGTGGAAAAGACTAATCCGAACGCACGGGTTGGAGCAAACCCTTTGCCGGACCCAACCTCTGAACGTAAGGGTTGGACCAAACCCTTTGGCGGCGC
>CAZVSL010000514.1:1281-4717 GCA_964629935.1 uncultured Calditrichaceae bacterium
AACCAGCCGAAACTTTTGCGTAGACCCTAATCCGAATGCACGGGTTGGAGCAAACCCTTTGCCGGACCCAACCTCCTCGTTACCGCGAAGCGGTTACACATCTCAGCCCGGGGCGCGAAGCTCTCTGGGAATCGAGAAACACACACCGAAATAACCCTGAAAGGTTGCATAACGACGTTCGCACAACATCTCCGATTTTCAAAAAATTTTCGAGGTGCGCGCGCACGCGCGCGAACCTTCAGAGTAACAGAGTCCAGAGTTCCAGAGTTCAGAGAAATGGGCGCAACACCACACGAAAACCAGTGAAGCCGTACCTGTAGTCCGGAATGTCCCTGTACCGGCCCGCGCACCGGACGTACCTGTGAAAGTCATTGAACGCCCCGCCACGAACAACACGGCGGCCTGAAGCCTTCAGATCTTCACGTTCTTTCCGTCCTTTGGCATCCGCCGGATAGGGATAATCATGCCACAAACTCCGCGTCCATTCCCAGACATTGCCGGCCATGTCCTGGCAGTGAAACGGACTTTCGCCGGTGGCAAAGCAACCCACCGGGCTGGCGCCGGCGATGCCAGTTTCATCATAGTTGGCCTTGTTCGGGTCGGATTCATCGCCCCACGGAAAAATGCGGCCGTCCTGGCCGCGGGCGGCCTTTTCCCATTCCGCTTCGCTCGGCAGGGTCACGCGCCAGTTCTCTTCTTGCAGCAAGCGCCCGAGCGGCTTCGGAAGATCATCCCGCTGTCGCAGTTTCTCCGTCAGCCAGTTGCAGTATTTGAGCGCCTCATGCCAGGTAACATAAACCACAGGATGGTTGGTCACGCCTTGCACGCTCTTGGAATGAGCTGGCTTGTGTCCGGAATCATTTACAAAGGCCTGGAATTGCGCCACTGTCACCGGGTAGCGGCTGATGTAGTAGGTGGGCAGGCTGAGCTCGTGTTGCGGCACTTCTCGGTCCATCGCTTCCCGGTCGTGCTTCTTATCGCTGCCCATTTTGAAAGACCCGGCGGGGATTTCGACAAAACCGAGCAACTCCTCATCCGGCAAAAACCAGGCATCTTCCCGGAAGCGCGGGTCGCCCAGACGGGCAAGAACGTTGCCGGCGGCGGCACGTTCGACAGGAGAAAGCTTGCTGCCCCTGACAAACTGTGTTAGTCGCTGGCGGATACGCTCGCTTAGCTCCTGGCCAAGAGTGCTGTCATCCACGCGATTGCGACCGATTTCCAGCAGCACCTCGCCGGCCAGCCAGGCTTTGCGCCAGACCAGGTCGCTGTCGCTGCCCTTTTGCGGGCAAAGCTCGGCAGCCAGGGCCAGGGGCCGGTCGGTATCACCGCTCAGGTAAACCAGGCGGCCAGCGGCCAGCAGAATCACTTCGCGCCAGAACGGGCCTTCGGCCAGCAATTTGGCGGTTTGCTTCGAGAAGTCGGCCAGGGTCGCCAGGTGCGCGCCGGCGAGATACTCCTGGAACGTGCGGTGCGGGAAGGTGTATGTTTCCGGCTTGCGCTCCAGCAGCAAACCCGCACGTAGTTTCATGGCCTCGATTACCTGGTGTGCCCACTCGCGGTCTTGTGCAGGATGCAGTTCTGCCAGCTTCTTCTGCAGTTGCAATTCCCCGATATCTGCCAGGGTTTCCTTTTCTGCCGTGCCGCCACGCTGGTGCGCTTCAAACGCCAAATGCCAGAGCTTGCGTTTGAGGTCTACATCCGTGCGTCCGGCTTCGTTCAACAGTTGGCGCAGCCGTGGCGCCTCAGCCTCTCCGCTCGCTTTCACCTGCTCCCAGCGCCAGAGCAAGATGTCGACGGTCTCTTCGTAAAGCAAGGCGCGTGCATCCGGCAGCCGGCCTTTGTGCGTGTGCACCAGGGCCATGACCGTCAGCAACAGTGGGTTGGGCGCCAGGCGCTGCAAGTCAGGGCGCTGCTGCAACGCCTGCCGCAAGCGCTCCGCCAGGATTCCCGCTTCTGCCATTTTAACCTGTCCCAGCCGCGCCAGCTCTGCATACCAGGCATCGATGAAGCGCGAGATTTTGTTGTCGTCAAAAGGCGCCAGTTCAAACCAAGGGAAATCGCCGAGCTGCCAGCCCTTGTCCTGATAGGAAAGCGTGCGGCAGGTGACGACCATGCGGCTGTCGGCATAGCGTTCAGCAAAGGCTGCCACGGCATCGCGCACAAGGGTTCGTTGTTTGCCGGTTGGGATTTCATCCAGCCCATCCACAAGCACCAGGGCTTTGCCTCTCTCCAGGCAGTCGTGCACCGGTGCGGCTGTGAAACCGAGATTCTGGCTTTCGAGACGGTGCACGATGAAATCCCACAAGTGGCGTGGTTCGGCTTTTTTGATTCTCTGCGGTAACCAGGCCGCAAAGTCACGCAACACAACTGGCAGGGGCAGAAGATCGGCTTCATTGGCAGGCCAGCCGGGCAGGCGTTCGAGCCATTCGTTTTGCGGTTCGCTGCCGTGTGCCGCCAGACAGACGCTCAGGTAATTGCAAAAGGTCGACTTGCCGGAGCCGGGATCGCCCAGAATCACCAGCCGGCGGTTGTCAATCGTTGCTTCGAGAACAGTCAGAGGTTGATCTTCCTGCGAATGCGGTGATGCCCTGTCACGTCTCCTGGCCGCATCATCCTTTTGGATGCGACTTTTTGTATCAAGGTTGATATAAACCCTGGCCAGGTCGAGCCGTTGCTGTTCGCCAGTGGGATCGCTGGCGCCGATGTCGATGCCGCGCAGGCGCAGATGGCGGCAAGCGGCGACCAGCACGCGGCGGTAGATCCTCAACGCCTCCTGCGGGTCTTTGGCCTCTGGGCCGGTGTAGACATTGCCATGCATTGTGCCTATGGCTGTGCCGCCCGGGCCGGCTATTACGGCGCCCGGGCTATCCGTGACAATGACTGAGCCGGTGATCACGGCTTCGAATTTCTGCAGGTTGCCGAGCTTTGTTAGTTCCGCGTGCAGGGTATCGGCGAACCACTGCTGATCGGCTTTGGGCAGGGCTTCACGGGCGAGGCTGAGGCTGTCCAGCTTTTCCAGCAAAGCATCCAACTCTGCGCGCAGCTTCGGATCGCTTTCGGCCTCCTGGGCTATTTGCTTTGCCAGCTCGGTTTCATCGGCTTTGTCCTTCCAGGTATTGATGCGGTTGGCCAGCAGACCGCCGCCCACGCCGGAGAGCACATTGCCCAACGCTGCTATCGCTGCCAGATCGCCCTGGGCATAGGCTTGCACCACCGGCCATACCGTCCAGGTGGCGAGAAAGCCATACACCGAGTAGACGCCGCTGTCCTGCATGGTCTGCTTCCAGCCTTTAAGCCGGGTCTTGAGACTGTGTTGCCAGGTTTTCAGGTCGAATGCCAAATACGGCCTCCTTATCTTGTTCATCCTGTTATCCTGTCCAAAAAAAAGAATAGGTTATCGAAGTCTCTGCACTAATGCTCGGACCGTCGTGCGAAC
>CAZVSL010000515.1:0-4717 GCA_964629935.1 uncultured Calditrichaceae bacterium
GTTATCTACTTCGCCGGCTTCCCCTACCCAAACAAACGCCACACCTGAGCCACCAGAAAACAAATAATTAGCCCCATGGCAACAGGCAGCAACGCCGACACGAGCGTCCATTTGGCGCTGCCGGTTTCCTTGTAAATGGTGTAAATCGTCGTAGAGCACGGATTGTGGATCAGGCTGAATAGCATCAGATTCACAGCCGTGAGCAAGGTCCAGCCGCCGGCCTGAAATACACTCATGGTTGCGCCGAGATCATCCAGCTCGAACATCACGCCCGCGCCCTCACCGATGCCGCTCAGTTTTGCACTCAAAACGGTGAGCATCAGGATAGTGGGGATGACGATTTCGTTGGCCGGAATCGCGATGATGTAGGCCAGCAAAATGACGCCGTTGAGGCCGATGAGTATGCCAAACGGATTCATGAAGCTGATGAGATGCTCTGCCAGGCTGATATCGGATACTTTGATATTACTGAGCAGCCAGATGACGGCTCCGGCCGGAACCGCAAACACAATCGCACGCCAAAGCACGAAAATGGTGCGGTCGATCAGCGAGGTGTAAAGCGTCTGCAAAATCCTCGGCGGCCGGTATGGCGGCAGCTCGAGGCTGAAAGCAGAGGCTTCGCCTTTCAGCAGAGTCCTGGAAAGCAGCCACGAGGTCACAAAGGTTAGAATAACGCCGAGCAAAGCGATGCCGACCACTGCGGAGGCCGAAATCAGGCCGCTCAGCGCCGGCGGCGCCAGCGCGCCAATAAAGATGGTGGCGATCAGGATCTGGGTGGGCCAGCGCCCGTTGCAGAGTGCAAAGTTGTTGGTGATGATCGCGATCAGCCGTTCGCGCGGGCTATCGATGACGCGCGTTGCAATTACACCGGCCGCATTGCAGCCATATCCCATGGACATGGAAAGCGCCTGCTTGCCATGCGCGCCAGCCTTGCGAAACAGATTATCCAGATTGAAAGCGACGCGCGGCAGATAGCCAAAATCTTCTAATAATGTAAAAAGCGGAAAGAAGATCGCCATCGGCGGCAGCATCACGCTCACGACCCACGCCATGGCCAGATAGACGCCATCGATGAGTAAGCCGTCAAGCCACCACGGCAGGCCGGCAGATGCAGCCCAGCCCTTCAGGATAGGATGCATGGTGTCCACCAACAAAGAAGCCAGCATTCCGGACGGCACATTCGACCCGGAAATCGTGATCCAGAATACCGCCATCAACAACAGTAGCATGAGGGGAAATCCGAAGACGCGGCTGGTGATAATGCGGTCGAGCGTCCGATCCCAATTGAATTTTGGCTTCTTCCCTGCCGGCGTCACGGCACGCTCTGAAATTTGCGCCGCATCTGTGTAGATCGCTTCCAGCAGGGAGTCGTGCAAATTTTCACCGACTTCCCAGCGCAACGCCGTTGCTTCATCTATGAGGGATTGTGTTTTTGTTTCTGTTGCTGCCATTTCTAAACACTCCATTCCTGGCGTTTGATTCTAGCTTGGATGATTCAAAAATCACCGAGCTGGATAAGGCCGTCGATATCTGAGTTGTCACTCAGGAGGAGTCTTGTCAGCGACGTAATCTGCTGTTTGCTAAAAAAGATTCCGCCTGAATGACACCCGCCACCTATTCACTTTCAAATTATGCCCCCTAAACCACGGCCATGGCCGGCTGCTCCTGCTCAACTTTGTCTTCGACAAGATCAGCCAATTCTCCTTTCTTAACAGCCTCGATGATGCGGCTATCTCCTTCAAGCAGCCGCAGGGCTACCCAGCGTGCATTGGTCAGCCCGGGAAAAGCAGCCTCAACTTTGGCGGCCAGGCGATCTATGGCAGCATGCAACCCGCTCGATTCCGTCTTGATCCGGTGCGGCTTGCAAACAAATTCACCGCTTGCTACTTCGCCGATCGCCTTTAGCAAGTCCGGAATGCCCTCTCCTTTGCGGGCGGAGGTCGGTACGACCGGCACGCCGAGATCTTTTGTCAGAGCCCGTACATCTACATTCAGGCCGTGGCGCCGGGCTTCGTCCATCAGATTAAGACAGACGACAGCGCGGTCGGTAATTTCCAGCACTTGCAGGGCAAGATTGAGATTGCGTTCCAGGCGGGAAGCATCCATGACGATGACAGTGACGTCCGGACGACCGAAGAGAATGAAATTGCGTGCGATCTCTTCATCTGTACTGGTCGAAAGCAACGAATACGTGCCGGGCAGATCGACGATCTTATAATTCTTGTCATTGTACGAAAATCCGCCCTCGGCGCGCGTCACGGTTTTGCCCGGCCAGTTTCCGGTATGCTGTCGCAATCCCGTCAGAGCATTGAAAACCGTGCTCTTGCCGGTATTGGGATTGCCGGCCAGCGCCAGCACGTAATCCCAGGATTCCATATTCACACCCAACTTTTTGAGGTTGGCAACGTGATGCGCCGGGCAAGTTGCACATGCACTGGCTTGATTGTTGTTCATGCTATGCTGCCTCCTTGATTCGTTTTATCTGAATCATCTCAGCCTGACTTCTTCTCAGCGCGATGGTCGCGCCGCGAACGTTATAGGCTGTCGGATCGCCGCTGGCGCTGCGCATTTCCATGGCGATCACGGTTCCAGGGATGATTCCCAGGTCCATCATGCGTCTGCGCTGCTGCCCGCGGCAATTGGGAGAAAGCGCGATCACTTCGCCCTTCTCGCCAAAGTCGAGAGAAACCAGGGTTTCGAAAGGTCCGGCTAACTTCTCGCTGTCGAATAGTCGCTCCACGGTCAGGTTGGCGGCGACCACGGGCGCCAGGGTGATCTCCTCGCCATTGGCCATGAATTGCACGCGCTGCGGCGTCTTTTCGATGATGTGTACGGTGACGCCCGGGTGCAGGCCCTCGGCTACGAGCTGCGCGTAGACGGCGCCTGGCTCATCCTCGACATGGATGATGCGCGCGACATCGCCCGGCGCGAGCTCCGTCAGCGGCTCCCCTTTCTTGGGCGGCAACTTGCCTGTGGCAGTCGGGATAGGATCGCCGTGAGGATCGAACACCGGGTTCCCGATGGCCGCTGCGAGCCGCTGCGTTTGCTGTTCGGTCATACCATGTTCGAGTTTTTCAGCCTTGCTGTGCCATTCCGTTTCCGTCAATCCGGTTTCATCCGCCAGATATTTTTCCCACAAGCGATGGATGCGAATCATGCGCAGCGCTTCTTTCCTGCCTTCAGAAGTGAGTTTGAAGCCGTCACCCCGGGACTTAACCAGCCCCATGGCATGTAATCGGCCCATGATTTCCGCAGCGTCATCGCCGCCTATTGCCAGCGCTCCGGACAAACTTTGCAGCGTCGATAAGAATCCGTTGTATTCCTGGTCATATAAGTGCTTGAGCGCATCTTCCAACAGCACCCTGCGCGTGCTATCCAGCCCCCGGCGCCAGCGCCAGAACACGCCCGACTCCGGCCAGAACAGCCATAACAACACTGCGCAAATCAGGCCCGTTATCGTTAGAGCAGCGATTGGATCGATCAACACAAACACCTCCTTAAGCTTGATTCCCATACAGCCTTCGGCATGGCTGCCTCGCTGATCAGGCTTTGGTCATAGTGACTAATGATATTTGCCGAAAAACTGCCCTTGCAATGCCCGGACATGTTTCACGCCCTTGCGGCGGCGGCAACCAGAATCTGGTCCGTCAAACCTTCACCCAGGTGATGCTCCTGGCCTTCAATTTTGACGTGCAGCGGCCCACCAAATGGAGCCTTGTTGATGATTTCTATCTCCGTTTCCGGAGAAATTCCGATCTCCGACATATAGCGCAGCATCTCAGGGTCGCTGTCGCTGACCTGCTTGATCTGCACAGTCTGGCCAGCCTCCGCTGCACTCAGACGCATGAGATCGCGTTCGACAATCTCACCGTCTTTGCTCGGGATGGGCGCGCCGTGCGGATCAAATCTCGGATTACCGAGGATTTCGGCCATCTTATCTTCAAATTCTTCGGAAATGTGGTGCTCGAGCTTCTCGGCCTCCTCGTGCACCTGATCCCAGGTGTAACCGAGCGCTTCCGCAAGGTATAATTCCAACAATCTGTGATGGCGAATGATCTCCAGCGCGATCTTGCGACCAGCTTCCGTCAATTCGACGCCGTGATATTTCTTGTAGCGAATCAGCTTTAGCTCTGCCATTTTCTTCAACATGCCGGTGACAGACGCTTGCGACACCTTGAGTCGTTCGGCGATTGCGTTGGTACTGACGGCTTCAGCACTCTGTCCCAACTTATAAATCGCCTTTAGATAATCCTGGATGGCCTGCGTTATCATCTGCGCCTTTTCTTAAATGGTTTGGCAAACAATATTTTTCGGTGCAATATACTATGTGAATTAGTTTAAGTCAACCCTTTTTTTAGCTTATCCTAAATATTTCTAATCGCCATACCTAACTTTTGCAAAATAGTGGCTCAGATACTGTCACTCTTTGTACTTCCAAAAGCCAAACGGAAAACAAAATTGTGGAAGTCAATCCCGCGGCAAAAACGGGGAACTGTGGAGGTTAAGAAAAAGCGGCTGATTTCAGGCGAGACGACCTGTGCCCTCTCGCCTGAATTCTATTCAAATTGGTAGGATACCTGGATACGCTCCTCGGGCGCCGTGTCGAAGTATTGGTGGACGTTGAGAATAACTTCGTTGCCGCTGTCATAGAACTCGCGATACAGTCTGGCGATGGCCGAAACTTCAAACGAGACTTCAGTGGTGATGTAAGCCTCGC
>CAZVSL010000516.1:0-4711 GCA_964629935.1 uncultured Calditrichaceae bacterium
ATTCGTCTTTGTCGAGGATACCGAAGTTGGGTTCGCCCTGGTCCGGCCGGCCGTTGCCTTCGCTGCCGTCCGCGTCCGGGCCGGTGTAGCCGTCGTTGAACGGCCCGATGCCATCTGTGCCGACGTCATCGTTGAGCGGTTCGTTATCGTTCCACTCGCCGTTTTCGTCGAGGTCGGTGAATGAGCGCCAATTGGCATTTTCATCGGCATCCCGGTGCGGCGTCCAGGAGCGGTTATAGAAAATTCTGAAGTTGGTGGTATCCTGGAACACGTTCACCAGGAAGGGGTCCTGCAACGGGCTTTCTATAAATGTCGTCGCTTCATTGTTGCGTTTTTCATCTGTCAAGCCATCCTGGTCATTGTCCTCAAAATCGTCTGCAACGCCGGGGCTTTCGAGAAAGGCATAGGCTGCTATTCCCACGGGACTCCAGTTGCCCGGACTTCCGAACGGCACCGTCGACCAGGCATAGGAAATATCGAGCACCTCATCATAATCGCCGGCATTGTTGGAGGAATTGTCATGGCCGCCGATGCCCCAGTCCACGTATTGCGCAAACAGGGTTTTTTCGTAGTCGGTGGTGCTCATGTTGGTGATTTCGTAGAGCCAGAAGATCACGTCCTCGGCCAGCACCTGTGACCACTGGAAACCACGCGCCCGCACCTGCATCCCCAGGCCGCCGCGATCGGGATCGTCTGCATCGGGGCGAAAATCATGGTTGAGGATGTACTCGCGGTCCTCGTGGTCATCGAAGACAAAGTAGGTTTCCAGGTCGGCGTTTTCTACACCCTTGCCGAAAAAGCCATTCCACAGACCGTCCCAGTCTGACGGTCGGTCCGGCCAGGTAGTTGGCCAGGTCTCCGGCCGGCTGCTTTGCGCCGGGCTGGACTGGAATGGATTGGCATAGCCGGGCAGCGGCCACCAGCCGTAGGTGACGCCGGTCGACTTGTCGTGGCGGGTGAATTCGTAATAGTTGGTTTCGAGCGGATGAATGATTGTGCCATCCGGCGCCTCCGCCTCAGCCTGGACGATGATAGCCACGCCATCAACGTAGGTGTGGTTGGTGCCTTTCGGCCAGACGCCACTGCGGGCCGGTTCGTTGAGCCAGTCCGCTACTTCGCCGAAGTTGTAATAGACGGTCTCTACGAGATTGCCGTCCATGATGCCTTTCTTGGTCTGGTTGTGGTCGCCCTTGTTCCAGTCCACCAGTCTTTGTCCGAAGACCGGCGGCGCCGAATGCATCAGAATCAAAAGTATTATCCAAATGCAATGTGAGACCAGTTTGGGCTTATGGAAAAACACGTTGCGCCTCCATCTTTGCGAAAAATCCTGCTCAAAATGCATAAGACATACCGACGACTATCTGTCGTGGCGGTGTATAGAAATCGGGTCGGGTGAAGAATTCTCCCAGAGTATTGACCCCGCGCGGCGCTTCCTGCGCACGGGTTAGCTCGAGCGTTGTGTCCGGCTGGCCGGTATCAGGAAAAACTTCCCTGGCATTGGCTCTGTCGAAGAGATTGAAAATTTTAGCGAACAAAGAAACACGGTTGTTTCGAAATCTGAGATATTTGGTCAGAAACAGGTCGACGTTGAAGAAAGCGGGTTTGGTGTCGCTGTTTTCCAGGCCGGTTCTCTGATTCTGAAAAGCCGGCGTGTAAGGTAGCCCGGAGCCGACTTGGCCGATAAAGCTGGCGATGTAGTTGCCGGGCTTGCCGAGCGTGACCGTGAAGTTCAAAGAGTGCCGGCGGTCCCAGTTCAGCGGCGCCAGTTGCGTATTGGTTTCGATGGGAGGATTGGCCTGCGCTTTCTCAAAGGCATCGTTAGGGTCTGAGGCATTGCCCTCGGCTACCTGGTAGGTGTAGTCGATGTTGACGCCGATACCATCGCGCATGCGTTTTTCCAGCGTGAAGGTCAGTCCCCGAACCTCGCCGTGATCGCGGTTTACGTATTTGCCGAATTTTCTGAATTCGTTCTTGATGTGCAACTCCTGGCCGAGCAGGTTCCTGATGTCCTTATAGTAGCCGGTGACAGTGATAGCCAGCTCATCGGTCAGACCCTGTTGTAAACCGATTTCATAGATTGTCGTACGCTGTGGTTCGAGATCGGCGTTGCCGATCGTTTGCCCCACAAATTCCGGAAAGTTGCCTGTGAGCGGCACCCGAAAGTTGGGATTTCGGTACAGGAATTCAAACGGCGGCACCTGAAAGAAATGGCCGTAGGAAACATGGATGGCGCCGCGGTCTGTGATCGGATAGGAGAGTCCGATTCTCGGGCTTACCTGGTGCTTTGGCTCGGCATCAGAAAACAGAGAATCCGGGAACGGCGGCGACAGGCCATCGAGCAGATGGATGCGGTCGGGATCGAGCAGCACGCGGCCATCCGGCTCAAAGTAGTCAAACCGCAGACCGACGTTGACGATGAGATAGTCCAGCTCGATCTTATCCTGCAGGTAAGCCGCAAATTGCGTGGGGTGATTGGTATAGGTGTTGAAGTCAAAGCTGCCGGGCGCCGGCATCTCCGGCTGAAAGTTGGTCGAGGCGTCGACGCGGATTTGGAAGTCTTCATAGTCTAATCTGTGAACCTTAAATTCAACGCCGCCCTTGAGCTGGTGGCTGTTGGTCACCTGCGCCGTGAGATCGACCTTGCCGGTATAGGTATCGGTTTGATGTCTGAAGTGCCAGTTTTGTGTGCCGCCGGTGTAAAAGGCGCTGCCGCTCACATCTCGCTTTCTGTCCGGATCGACATAGCGCGGATCCAGCGGGTCCTCAAAGGCGTATTTCTCGAATTTGGTGATAAAGGCGGATCCCAGGAAGTCGACAAAAGCTGAGCCGCTAAGCAAATGTGTGTAACTCACACTGCCCAGGTAGCCGCGTTGGAACAGTCGGTAATCGCCATCCGGGTTGAGCTGAAAGCGGTGACTCTCACCGTTATATTCACGATAGTTGCGTCTCTGCAGAAAGCCGTGAAACGTCAGGCCCTTAGAATTGCCCACCTTGAGCGTGAGTTTGCCCTGCAGAGTGAGACGCTCATTGAAATTCATGGGCACCATGGCGCTATCGCCGGTTGCGCCAATGAACCACTCATCCGGGTCATTTGCTGAGAAATTCGAAG
Source organism: uncultured Calditrichaceae bacterium (assembly GCA_964629935.1). GTDB lineage: Bacteria > Zhuqueibacterota > Zhuqueibacteria > Oceanimicrobiales > Oceanimicrobiaceae > CAZVSL01. The sequence goes on from CAZVSL010000516.1 coordinate 3,110, forward strand.
AATCGGACGGGTTGAAGATGCGCTGCCCGAAAATATAGCCTTCGTCGTTCAGATAGCGACCGGAAACAAGAAATTTCAGGTACTTGCCCATACCCGGAATTGGACCGCTCAGGCTACCCTGAATATTATGCACGCCGGTCGGCGAAATATCGTCAATGTTTCTGAAGACGTCGTCGCGGCTGCTGACATAGTCGCCGGCATAGGATGAGATTTCTCCTGAGAAAGAGTTTTCGGGGATTTTGGTGACCTGATTGACGACGCCGGAAAGCGCCTCGCCATACTCTGCATTGAAGGTGCCGCTTAGCACCTGAACTTCCTCGATTGCGTTGACTTCTGCTTGCACTGAGAACTGCCCGGAGAATACATCGACTACGGACACGCCATCGATCATGTACTTCACTTCACTGGAGCGCCCGCCGCGAAAATGGCCGTCGACAACGCCTGCCTGGAGATTCACCACCGTTTGCACATCCTCGATCGGCAGCATGGCAATATCATCGCCGCCAATCTTTGCCGTGGTCGAAGTTAAGTCCTTTTGAACCATCGGCCGATCAGCGCTTACGATCACTTCATCCAACGCAACCGCCTCAGGTCGAAGCTCAAAATTGATACGGGTGGTCAAATCGATGGAAACCCGCACGTTGTTCACGGATACCGGCGCATAACCGATTGCTGTAGCTCTGATATCATAGTTGCCGGGTGGAATGTTCAAAACATAGTAGTTGCCGTCGAGATCTGTGGCCGCACCTTGCGTGGTCCCGACAAGCAGGACGTTGACGCCCACCAGGGGTTCGCCGGTTTCCGCATCCGTGACTTTGCCTGCGAGCTTGCCGGTCGTGCCTGCGTAAGCCGCGAAATTCGTGCAGACGATAAAAATGAGGGCGGATGCCATTTGCAGACAGTTTCTTTGCATGGTATTACCTTCGTCTGTCCTGAGGTTTGTGTTACAGCGGGCGTCGTTTGTCCGCCCGAATTATTCATAAAAATGCGCTTCGCGTAGGGAAAGTCTCCGCTCAACAACAGCGGAGCAAGCGGGTTAACTGAAAAATTCACATATCTGGGCACTATCCCGCTAAGACCATGTTTGTTGTAGTCTTACCGCAGGATTAAACCAAGTTTATGAATTTTTCAGCCTAATAGCATGAATTTGCCTTTCCGGGCTTAGCCCTGTCTGAGCTGTCAGGCTAATTTATTGAAATCCGCTAACTCGTGCAAACAAATCCAAACATAAGACAGCAATTTAAAGGGCAGCGCTCCATTTTTCGGAGCGCCGCCCGGTGGTCATTTGACACTATTTGAGCAATAACATCTTCTTTGTCAAGACGACATTTTTGGAGCGTAGCTGATAGAAATACATGCCGGAGCCGACAAGCCGGCCGGCGTCATCCGTCGCGTCCCACGTCACTTCATACCGTCCGGGCGCCCGGGTTTCATCGACCAGGGTTCGCACCTTTTGCCCGAGCATGTTGTAAATCACAAGCTTGACACTGCCGCCATCCGGAAGTGCGAATCCAATATTTGTCGTTGGATTAAACGGGTTCGGATAGTTGCTTGCCAGCTCGTAGGCTGTTGGTGTGCTCACAGGCGCATTGCCGGCCACAT
>CAZVSL010000517.1:0-2598 GCA_964629935.1 uncultured Calditrichaceae bacterium
CCGCCTGCAATCAAGATCGAATCCGTGCCGGCCGGCGCCCAGGTTTATCTCGATGACAAGCTCTTAGAGGGCGTCACGCCGCTCGCCGTCGACGAAATCGACCCCGGCATTTACGAGCTCAAGCTTACCCTGGCCAGCTTCGAACCGATCGTCCGGTCTCTGCATGTGCCCGGCAAAGGCAAGGTTGAGGTGAAAGGCGAGCAGGTACGCAACGACAACAGATCGTATCGCTTTCGCTTTCGAACGCAACTGGAGATCGCCTCTGAACCTGCCGGCGCTGATGTTTTCATCAATGACGTAAAGCTTGTGCAAAAGACGCCCTGCACCATCACCTGGGAAGTGGGCGAACGTTGCGAAGTCAAGCTGCAAAAATCCGGTTTCAGTGAACTGGATGGACTGGTTATCGATACAGAGCAAATGCAACCGGAGATCGATGACCACCGCATCTGGAGCGTCGAAAAGCGCGAAGATCAAACGGTGACATACAAAATACGCGGCAAATTCGGAAAATATCTGGTCATCGATTCAAATCCGCCGGATGCTGCCATCTATCTTAATGACAGCCCGCGGCCTATCGGTAAAACCGGCAGCCATCGTCTGTTCCTGAGCGCCCGCAAACACAAACTGGTGCTCAAGAAACCGGGCTACAATAACCGCACCCTCAGTCTGACGATCGACGACGAGACGCCGGACAAGCTGTTTGCCACGCTCACACGCACCGTCAGATTCGAGGCCTATGACGCTACCAACGGTCATACCAAAGACCTGGGCGCAACCATCGAAAAAGTCGTACGCGGCAAGAAGACGGTGCTGAGAGAGGAGCAGACGCCGTTTGAGGCAAACCTCGAACCCCGCGCACACTACGCTGTCTTTTCAAAAGATGGCTATAAAAAGGTACGGCTAGAGATCGATCCGGATGACAGAACTGTCACGGCAAATATGGAGCCTGCTGTTGGCAGTTATTCCGTCGTCATTCTCGACAAAGCGACACGCAAGCCTTTAAGCAACGTCGAAGTCCGGTTTAAATATCTGGACAGACCGGGTGCAGATTCTGAAAACCTGGACGTTACGGACAGCAAAGGCACGCTCAACGGCAATCTCAAGCCAGGCCTGTACCTGTTCCGCACCAGCAAGAACGGCTACGACTATCAGGAGAAAACGGTGGTCATACAGGCAGGCAATCTTAACTTAGTGGAATTTAATCTGGTCAAACAGAATTAAGCAATATGCCAAAACTCATCATCAAACGAAACACAGAGTCAGACAGAGTGATCGAGCTCGACAAGTCTAAATCAGTCTATGTCGTGGGCTCTGACGAAGACAATGACATCGTTATCAACGATGATGCTATCGCCGCCACGCAATTGCAAATCGAACGCCGTAACACGGATTTCTATATCGAGCCCGTGCGCATCTCGCCTTCTATTCTCCTGAATGGTCGGCCGCTGCGTTACAGATTGCACTTCGGGCATGGCGACCAGCTCGTCATCGGCCAGCACACGGTCCTGCTGGATAATCATGAATATCGGCCGGGACGCACCACGCCAGGATTCGAAATGATTGACGACGACCAGCACGCCGGCGTCTACGATTACCAGAGCAGCGGGCATGCACAGCAAAAAGCCAAAACCCCGGACACGGCTACCATAGAAAGAGAGTCTGGCAAAGCCGAATCTGCCGCCAGCGAGGTCTACGAAATCGAAACGCTTTCTGAAGAATCAGACGCGGCGGCAGAACCGCAACCTGAAACTCCGGAAAGCGCGGACGGCAACAAGGAGTCAGCATACTGCCTGGTCGCAATTTATGGACCCTACATCGGCAAGAAGTACCCGCTGAAACTGGGAGACACCAGGATCGGGCGTGACAACACGCTCAATGATATCGTGATTCGAAACAACCAGCAGGGCGCCCTCGACCCCAGCGTGTCGCGCCGTCACGCCACCATCAGCTATAACAACGGCAAGTTCTATGTCAGCGATAAACGCAGTAAGACGCGCACGTACGTCAACCAGGCAAAACTCTCACCCGAGGATGAGTATCCGGTCTACGAAGGCGATGAGATCGAGATCGTCAGCGACCAGAAAAGCACCATCTTTCGACTCGCCAGCCGCGCCAATCCGGACCTGAAGCCCCCGCGCAAAGCCGGTACCTGGTGGGTGAGGCATGGTTTGCGGGCCGTAATGGTGGCTGGCGCAGCCTGCGGACTTATGGCGCTGGTCGCCGCAGGCCTGTCCTGCCAGAACAAACTGGCCCAGAGCAGCAAACCCGATAAGTTGAAACTCTTTGAGCAAAGCTGGTACCAGGTTGAAGTCGGTCACGCCAATGCGGTCCAAACGCCGGAGGCGGCGCTGGAGCATGCGGCCATCGGCGCCGCAGACCTGAACGGCGATGGCAAAGTCAACATCGTGTTCGCTGACAAGAGCGGACGGCTGAACGTGCTCGACGGCGCGACCAAAGAGACCATCTGGCAGAATGAGCGGCCGCGTGTTCTGCAGCATATCCCCCTGGTCCTGGCCGACCTGAACAACAACAATCTTGCCGATGTGCTGACCCTCGGCGTGGATGGCCGGCTGTATGCACTGGACGGCGTCAACGGTG
>CAZVSL010000517.1:2608-4709 GCA_964629935.1 uncultured Calditrichaceae bacterium
TCGCCGGGCCTCCGGCTGTCAACGATTTCAACCAGGACAAACTACTTGATGTTGCCATCTGCACCATCGATGGACAAATTCACATTGGCTACGGAGATGTGTTTCGCGTAAACTGGAAAACGATTGAAACCGGCCTGACCATCCACGCTGTGCCAGCCGCAATCGATTGGAATAAGGATGGCGCCGCTGAAATCATCGTTGGCTCTGAGGAAGGCAAGCTCGTGGTCGTGGATGGCAAGAGCGCCAGTATTCTCACCATGCACGATTTCAATCAGGCTGCCGGCGATGCCGCCAATCAGCCGGCCAAGGGTCACGCCATTCGCTATCCGGTGGCCATGGCAGACCTGGACAACAATGACAGCATCGATCTCATAGTCGCCTCAGTGCACGGAGATTACCTTGCACTTGAAAGCGGCTCCATGCGTCTGCTCTGGCATGAGAAACTGCATAACGCATTCAATTTTATCAACGAAACGCTGGCGCCGGTCACCGCTGAGCTGAACAATGACAACATCACCGACGCCGCCCTGGTCTCGAACCGTGCGATCAAAGTTATTCGCGGCATGCACAACAGCCAGGCAAAAAAGCAATTGTTGTGGGAAAACTTCGCCGACGGAGATGATTTTTTCATAACACCGCCGGCGATGGCGGACTTTAGCAAGGATGGCAACGACGAGATCATACTTGGCACAATAGGCGGCTCTGTCCTGATCCTGGACGGCGCCAGCGGCGGCATCACGGCACAAATCCACAACGAAGCCAATCCTGCTGCCTCAGCTATTCTCGCCTGTGATCTCGAAGGCAACGGCCGCCTCGATCTGGTTTACCGCCGAAAAGATGGCAACCTCTATGCAATCCAGAGCAACGCGCCCGTAACGCGCAATCACATCATCTGGGGTCAGGCATACAATGACGCCAGGCATGCGGGAACCGCGACTTACGCGCCGCCCGCGTCAACGGTATACAATGCCGCAGCCGCAACGTTTGGCGTGCTCTTTATGCTCTGTGCAACCGGCCTGTATGCCGCCGATGCCAGCCGCAAAAAGCAGATTCAGCACAACAGGTCATCTGCATAAGGCAAACAAGCCGCATTGTCGCGAGTGCTGCCAAAAGTAAGCACGCAATGTGATTCTAACTCATTAGATATAAGAAGGTGTCTTGATGGGTCGTCATTTTAAGTACAAAAGCGGAACCGCGCTTACGGTTGTGCTGTGCGCGTTCTGTTTTCATGCTGCCACTCTGCAGGCCCAGAGTACGGCTGCAGAGTGGTTCGAGCGTGGTATGAGCTCGCAGAATATCGACGACAAGATCGCTGCGTTCGAGCAAGCCACAGAGCTCGAACCCAATTTTGTCGAAGGCTTGTTCTATCTCGGGCTGGCGTACAAAGCCAAGGGCATGTTTGCCGAAGCGGAAGTGGCATTCAACAAAGCCTATTTTACCAATCCCTACGCCCTCAACAACGATATCAAGCTACGCATTCTCTTCGAGCTGGGCACGGTCCACGCCACGCTCGGAAACATCTCACAAGCCAGAGATGCATTCAAGGGAGCACGCGACCTGTCTGTAGACAATCGCAGCCTGCAGGGCCGAATTGCATACGAGCTGGGACAAATTTATATGCAGGAGGGCGAATACACGCAGGCCGTGGCTGAGCTGCGCGCCGGCCGGCAGTTGTGGCGCCAAAACGCACAAGCTTTCGATGCTTTGATCGAAGAGGCCAGCAAAAAGCAAGCAATCAATAATTTGTATGGCCGCGGCCTCACCTTGCTGCAGGATGAGAAATACACCCAGGCTGTGACGGTGTTAGAGCAGGTGGTCGCGCAAGATCCCCAATTCAGAGAAGTCCAGGCAAAGCTGCGGCAAGCGCGCGCCGGCCGTGAAAACAGCGAGCCCAAAGTAGACCTGGCAGATTTGTACCGGCAAGCAGACCGGCAAATCGACCGCGGCAATCGCGCCAGAGCCATCGAGCTCCTGACCCAAATCATCAACACAGATACACAATATCGCGACGCACAGCAACGCCTGCAGCAGCTTCGGGATGATACGCGAGAAGAGGCTCAGAAAGAACAACAGCAGCAGGTCGAACGCGCCTACCAAAGCG
>CAZVSL010000518.1:0-4682 GCA_964629935.1 uncultured Calditrichaceae bacterium
GCTGTTACGACACGCTGAAGCGTGAACACCGACCCTACCCTCTAAAAGTCAGAATTTCAAATTTTGAGCGTAAAATGCCGGTTTGTGAATAATCCAGGCTAGCTCAAATCCATCAGCGGACAAACTTTTAATATAAAACAATGGGCAGCGAAAGGCAACAATAATACCGGCACGTTACTGTCTAGGGGTGAGATAGTATAATGAGTTGGCCGGCAGACTTGCCGCGGCGGATTACTTCTGCTACTCCTGTTTCCCGGTAGGATGTCCCAACTTGTGCCTCAGCACAAGCTCGCCACCAAGATAATTGGAATATAGGAGACCAGCCGCCGACAGGCCGGCTACTATCAAATAAGACATCGTTGCTGGTTGCAAATCCGGGTATCGTTGCAGGCGAACCCCGACCAGGACTGAAAAAATCATCAGCCAGATGAGATTCAGAAGCCCATGCAGTGAGGCCGTTTTCCAGGCCTGGTGCTCGGACGGGAGTCTGCTATAATCGATCGCGCCAAAGATAGCTGCGGCAAATCCGGCAAGCAATCCGGCGGCCGCGCAGTAAAACGCCGCGTCCGGCAAAGAGGTTTTCGGCAAAAAAAGCCCAATGAAGTCGAATATGACACTCATCGGCAATAGCGCTGAGGGAAAGTGTATCAGCATCAAATGCACCGGATGCCCAAAGACACGTCCTCTTGATAATTTGGCCAGGAAATGGCGTAGCATTTTCGTTTCCTTATGTTGAAATAGGCCTCCCAGGATATCGCCTCCCGGGAGGCGCGTGGTTCGGGAGTGCAATTAGTTCGAAACCACAAACAGGATCAACAAGACCAGACCAGCTATAGCGATGATGGGATGCACAAAAGCCAGGAACCTCGGGACCGATTTCTTCTGCATGTCCTTCGCGAACAGGACAAAACCGCCGAGCGCTGCCACGATAAAGAGTACAAGACTCGTGACAGGCGCGGCGCCTCTTCCTGTGACCGTGTACAAAATGACGAGAACGAGAGCAATGGCTGCCAAACCACCATGAATGAACACCGCAGGCTTGGGAGTAGGCTTGTTCTTTAAAATAGCCGTCAAAGCCACTAGTCCGAAAACCGCCGCTAACACAAATAAGGCAATCGCAGAAATCAACATGGTTAAACCTCCTTCCGGTTTAAAAAAATACCGCAACTAATTACTTGCCCGGCAGATGAAATCATCAGTGGGTGCATGTTTCACCATTTAGCCCGACTTATTCACAAAAATGCGCTGCGCCTATGAAAAGTCTCCGCTCAACAACAGCGGAGCTAGCTGAAAAATTCACGTAGCAGTCACTATTTCGCTAAGGCCATGTTTGTTGAAACTTTACTACAAGATTGAGCCAAGTTTGTGAATTTTCCAGGTTAGAGAGACAAGCTGCGCAAAGGTTACAAAAAAAGCGGAGGAAGCTCTTCGAAAGCTCCTGGTTAGCCTGGGTCATCGATAGCACGCCAGGAATATGGCCTTTTGGGCCTGACAGTGAGATGCGGGAGGAAACTGATGCCGGCGCCAGCCAAAAAAGGACTTACTTATGACAGAGTCGAAGATTAGTACGGGGCAAGCCGACGGAGAACATTGCCAGCTATGCGGTCACAGCGATCCAGGTGAAATTCGTAGATCTCCACATCATCATAGAAGACGCCAAGGTTGGCGCGGAGCATCTCCTTTGCCCGATTCAGTCGAACTTTAACATTGGTCATGCTGATATGGAGGCATTGACCGGTTTCCGCAACACTCATGCCAACGATATCACGCATGATGTACACGGTGCGGTATTTTTCCGGCAAGCGCTCGATTGCTGCTTCAAGGATATGTCGCAGCTCACTATTGATGGTTTCCTCTTCAGGGGTTCGTACATTTGAGCTATTCCAGTCCTGGCGGGACAGGCTCTTGTTGTCTGAAGTATGGGGATTGACCGGCACACACTTCTGCCTGCGCCTGATGCGCGCCAGTGCCTCGTTGATGACGATACGGGTCAGCCAGGTGGAGAATTGCGACTGTTTCCTGAAGCGCGGCAATTGCTGGTAGGCTGCGATATAGGCTTCTTGCAGGACATCCTCCGCCTCATCATGGTCTTTCACAACGGACCGCGCGATTTTGAATAGCCGGTCATTGTATTTTCGTATTATCATTTCATACGCGTCCTTATCACCGTCTAACACCCTGGCGATAAGGGTGGCGTCAGAAGAATTTGTGTCAAGGTTCAAATGGTTGAGCTGGCGTTCGGCTTCTTGCATTATGATTCCTTTGCATTATTCGCAACATGAACAAGGGTCATTGATAAGAATAAACGAAGCAGTTCTGCTCCTTATTTCATCACTGCCTCCTGTGCATAACTCTTTTCACTCTTCTTCTTGCAAATAGACGAGAGCATCGACCACGCAAAAATAAGGAGAGTCTTCAACCAAATCCCGCAGTATGGGAATATGTCCCTGGCCATAGACCACTAACACACGATCATTTTCGGAGTCTGTGATTTGATGCAGGTTGGCAAAGATCCGGATGTTGCGTTTATACCAGTCTGCCACCAGATCGGCGCCGGCATAGTTGTCTCCATCCACAATCGGCAGGAAGAACTTCATGTAAGTTTCATGCGCAAGGTACAGAAATTCCGGCTGGTTCATTTGACAGAGCATCTCCGTCACAGTTCCCCGTTCGAGCCACCTCGCCATGACCTCGATAACTGCCGGACCGAAGCTGTGCAATTGCGTTAGCATCTTTTGATGCTCCGGATCGTTGGCTGCCATTTGTTTTACAGCATCAAAATCCAGCGTTATTTCCACATCAATGGGATAGATGCGTTCGTGTCCCAACTGTTTTGCCAGACGAAATCCGATTTGTTCCAGTTCACTGCGCTTGAGGGGCCGCTTGCTCTCGACATATTCTGCATAGTGCGCAACAGTGGCGCTATCGCCAGGCGGCGCTTCTACGGCGATTTTCGTGGGTTCGAATTCTGCAAGGCGGTTGACCAGGGTCCGGATTTCTTCCTGCCGCTTTGGCGACAAAACATCATCTGCTTCGAGGTTGTACATGTCCGCGCCCGGATTGGCCATATGATACGAGCCGAGCAGCAGTACCGGGATGCGCTGATCATCTGAAGTGCATTGCACAGGCGGCGGCTCAAAATTGATGATCTTTTGCACCAGTTCGTCGGTCCCGACTTTAGTACTTTCGGTTTGCGCTGAAGCAAGATGATGATAGGAAAGAGCAAGGGCGATGAGACTGCATATCAAGCAAACTTTCCGTACAGGGTTCAGCATAAGAGTTGATCTTTGGTTTTTGATAATGTTCATTCAGACAATTTGGGTCAAAAAAATGCAGCTATGCCAATCGCTGAGAGATCAGACCGTTTCTGCAGGTCTGAAAGTGCGAAACCTGCAACTTTTTTGCAAGGGAATTGAGCGTAAAATAGCGGTAGAGGATAATCCAGGCTATGATTGGGTTGTCATGAGTATCTTGTTATACAAAAACCCGATGGCGCCGCCAACAACAGCGCCAAAAAGCAGGCCATAAAACAGCCCCAAAAAACTTCCGGGCCAACTGACCGTGTATCCGATAAAAAACTGGCCCAGGAGTTGGAGGTGTGGGCCTGGCGGATCACCGCCCTTTATCAGCAGGAAGACTGTCATGACGAATAAGCTAAGGCCACACAATATGGCAAAGACAAATGCCAGGGCCATCGTATTTACCCGCGCCACGGCGTTAAGCAAGCGTTCGCTTTCGGTTTTGGTGCTCATAGTCTAATCCGCAGTATATTTGATGAAAGCAGTATAGGCAGATACGCCCCAATTTCGGAGTTTCGCAAAGACACTACCCATGCAGAAACCGCCTACGCCCGCTTCTAACATGCCAACAAACAAACCCGACCAGCTCATACTATAGCCAACGAGATATTGGCCGAGCAGTGAAAGATGCGGTCCAATCCTGTCGCCGCCCTTTATGAGCAGCCACGCTGTCGCCAGAACGAGCATAGCGGCACACACGATGCCGACAGCCATTCCCATCGCCACAGGCTGTAGTGGCGCCAGAGCATTCTCCAACATTTGTTCGAGCTCTTCTGTCTGCTCCGATCCTGGCGTGACTGTCGTCGGGTAGAGTCTTTCGGCCGTGGATTGCTTTTGCCGGCCGTTCTCACCTTCGTGATATTCTTGCTCGGTGTTCACGGTCCAGACATCGAGCGACTCGCCAAGAATATTGCGCGCAGCATAGACGCCCGTGAGCATCGAGTGGTCCTGGTTGTTATAGCGGTGCAGGCCATTTCTGCCGATGGTCTGCAAGTTAGAAAAGGAGGCCAGATACTCTCGCAATATGTGCAGGCTGGATTTATAGTTATGATCGTAAATAGGATAGGCCTTCTTCATGCGCACGACCGTGCCTTCTTTGATTTCATGTCGCGCGACCAGACCTATCTTTTCCGCTTCAGAAATACCCATCTCGATCAAACGCTCATCGGGCCAGCGCCACTCATCATCTTGTTCCCACAAAAAATACTCCAAACCTAACGAAGTGGCCGAGGGATCCGGCACCATGTGCGGACTCCAGTTCTTGTAGTTTTGCACCCGACCCAGCTTTACTTCCGGTGAATGTACGTAAATCCAGTTATCCGGAAAGGTGTGCTCGCGGTCGACCACCAGCACAACCGTCAGATAGTCACGGTAACGCAGATT
>CAZVSL010000519.1:0-4673 GCA_964629935.1 uncultured Calditrichaceae bacterium
CGGGGCGTGCTTTTGTCTTGTTTACCTCTTACGGTTTGCTCAATCAGGTCTTTTTTAAACTGAGTGAACGCATCAACGCCATGGGCTACAGCGTTTATAAGCAGGGCCGGGAGAACCGGCATCACCTGTTGGAGCGTTTTAAAAAGGATGTCAGCTCCGTTCTGTTCGCTACCGACAGTTTCTGGGAGGGGGTGGATGTGCACGGTGAAGCCTTGGAGTCGGTGATTATCACCAAGCTACCGTTCCGGGTGCCGAGCGAGCCGATTATCGAAGCTCGTGTTGAAGCAATTGAGCGCCGAGGCGGCAACGCGTTTTATGAGTACACCGTGCCGCAGGCCGCTATCAAGTTTAAGCAGGGATTTGGCCGCCTGATTCGCCGCAAGAGCGACCGCGGCGCAATTTTGATTCTGGACAAGCGCGTGGTGCAGAAGAATTATGGCCGCGTGTTTCTGAATTCTTTGCCGGGGTGCAGAATGGCGATCGGCGCTGCCGAGGATGTGCTTTCGGCCCTGCGGGAGTTCTACCGCGCCGCGTAGAGACTGGGGGTCAGCTAGCCACGGTTATTCACAAACTGAGGGTCTGGTTAAAGGCTAACATTTTTTACCTGCTTCACTTTGTGTTTGTCTATCACATAGCGGACCCGCTGTAGCAGTTCGTTTGGTCGAAACGGCTTGGTCAGAAATTCATAATCTTCCAGGGTGTGCAGCTCGCCTACCGCTTCCTCAGTATAGCCCGACACAAACAGCACGGGCAGCTCAGAGTACTCCTGTTGCAAGCGTTCAGCCAGCTTGTATCCGCTGATGTCCGGCATGACCATATCCGTAACCAGCAGGTCGATTTTGCCTTTGTGCTTTTGTGCTTCTGCGATGGCTTGCGCACCGTCTTCAGCCAGTATGACCTCATAACCGGCCCTTTGCAAGATCAAGTGGCTCAAATTGCGTACAATTTCTTCGTCCTCGCACAGCAGTACTCTCTCCTGTCCGCCAGTTGTTGTCTTCTCGCGCTTGCGGGACGCTACAATGCTTTTTTCATCCACAGCAGGAAAGTAGACTTTGAAGGTCGTGCCGCGGCCGGGCTCGCTTTCTGCTTCGATATGGCCGCCAAACTGCGTGATGATGCCATAGACGGTAGCAAGCCCCAGGCCCGTGCCTTGCCCCGGCGGTTTGGTGGTAAAGAACGGCTCAAATATGCGTTCCAGTGTTTCCTTATCCATGCCAATCCCGGTATCTTGCACGCGCAGGAGCACGCAAGGCGAGGTCATTTCGGCGACCGCTGAGATACCGTTTTCCCGGTCGGCCTCGACATTGGCCAATTCCAGAGTGAGCGTGCCGCCATCAGGCATGGCATCACGCGCATTTACCGCCAGATTCATAATGGTCTGTTCGATGAGGCCTGAGTCTGCCTTAATATTACGAACTCTGCTGTGGTGTGCGATCTTGAGCTTGATGTTTTCTCCGATGATGCGCTGTAACATGGGCTGAAGATTCTTTAGAATCTTTGCCGGTTCCAGAACTTCCAGCTTCATGACCTGTTTTCTGCTGAACGCCAATAACTGGCGGGTGAGTGCAGCGGCGCGTTCTGCAGCCAGGCCGATTTGCTCGAGGGAATCATACACGCCGATATCGGTGTTGCCCTCTTTTCTGAGATTGGTCAATTCAAGATTAACATGACCCAGAATAACTGTTAGGAGATTGTTGAAATCATGGGCAATCCCGCCAGCGAGCAAGCCGATACTTTCCATTTTTTGTGCCTGGCGTAACTGCTCCTCGAGTTTTTTCTGCTCGGTGACATCCTTGTTTGTGCCCACTGCCCGCAGCGGCTTGCCCGTTGCATCCCGCTCTACAACTCGGCCGCGGGTTTGGATCCACTTCCATTCACCGGACTTTGATTGCAAGCGATATTCACAATCGAGGCCCGGCTTGTTGCCGGGGAGATGTGTATCGAAATCCTGCCTGACTTGCTCGATGTCTTTTGGATGGATGAGCCTATCCCAGAACGCTTTTGTGGGTTCAATCTCGCCGATGGTAAAGCCGAGCATTTCTGCCCAGCGCGGACTGTAAAAGACCTCTCCGGTTTCCAGATTCCAATCCCAGACGCCATCGTTGGCTCCCACGAGCGCGAGCTGAAGTCGCTTTTCGCTTTGACGCAGCGCTTCCTGAGCGTGGCGCTCTCTTTTGCGGACTTGCGCTTCTTTAAGTTCACGTTTGATTGCCGGTACCAGGCGGCTCAGACTGTCTTTCATCAGATAGTCATGGGCGCCAGCTCGCATAACTTCAACAGCAAATTCTTCTCCTACTGTGCCGGAAACCATAATGAACGGAATATCGAGGCCGCGCTCGCGGATCATGGAAAGGGCAGCCAAACCATTGAACTTTGGCATGGCGTAATCAGCGATGATGATATCCGGCGCCTGTTCGTCCAACACACGATTGAGCTCTTCTTCCGTTTCAATCCTTACCCAGCGCGGTTCGTAATTAGCTCGTTTGAGCTTGCGCAACAATAGTTGTGTATCATCCTCCGAATCTTCAACTATGACCACCTCCAGAGGCGTTTTCATACAGATACCTCCTGCCATAATGTGGATTTGTTCAATGAGTCCTGTGGTAGCATACTCGCGTTATCGATATATGTGTTTGGAATGATGCATTCCCGGGTTGGCAGCATGGTGCTTCTCCACTCTCAAGTACCAGTCTCGACCGAGACCAAGGCTTCCCCGGGCCAGCTCGGAAGGGTCTTACCTGCGCGGTGTGATCAGGTTAACATAAACCGGATTTCATGTTTCTTTACATCCATTAAGATTTAGTCGAATGCAAGTCATGGACGGATGTAAGTAACCATCTTTGCGAAAAAACGCAAGCAAATTGGCATAAATATAATCTATCTGAGTGTAAAATAAAACTTTGAACCTTTGTCTGGCTCCGCTTCTGCCCAGATGGCGCCGCCATGCCGGTGCAGAATCCGCTGAACCGTGGCCAGGCCAATTCCGGTGCCATCAAATTCGTTGGCGCCATGCAGACGCTGAAACACACCGAAGAGCTTCTGCGAGTAAGCCATATCAAAACCGACGCCATTGTCCCGAACCAGGAACGCTGGTTCGGGGTCTTGAACCCTAATAAAATCTATACACGCCGGATTTCTCTGCGCGGTGAATTTCCAGGCATTGCCAAGCAGGTTGCTCAGGGCCACTCTTAGCAAAGTCGGGTCGCCTGGAGCGCGCAGGTCCGGCTCTATCATCACCTTAACCACGCGTTCCGGTTCTGCTTGCTGTAGCTCCTGGATTATCTCCCGCGCCATCCTGCTCATATCAACAGTCAGCCAGCTCATTGTGGCGCGAGTCACGCGGGAAAGCTCAAGAAGTTCATCGATGAGCTGCGCCATTCGGGTGCTGGCGCTGCAGACGCGCTCCAAATAGCCCAGTGCTTCTCCCTCAAGCGTGGCGCCATAGTCCTCTACCAACGCCTGACTGAAGCCGTTGATAGCGCGTAGCGGTGTGCGCAGATCGTGCGCGACGGAATAAGCAAACGCCTCTAACTCCTTGTTGGCAGCCTCCAATTCTGCCGTGCGGCGCGAGACACGTTCTTCCAAATCCTGATTGAGCTTGCGGATCTGTGCTTCGGTTTCCTTGCGATCCGTGATATCCAGATGGGTTCCTGTTGCGCGCACAGCTTTGCCTTGCTCATCACGTTCAAACACGCGTCCGCGGTCCAGAATCCATCTCCAGGTTCCGGTTTTGGTTTTCATGCGATGTTCGGTTTCATAAATGGGAGTCTCGCCATCAAGATGTGCGTTCAGCATTTCCTTGACCCGCGGCAAATCCTCGGGATGCACAAGTCCTTCCCGGGTAGAAATGTGCGGTTCGATCTGATCAAGAGAATAGCCCAGCATTTCTGCCCAGCGTTCGTTGAAAGTGACCTCGCCGGTGGCGACATTCCAGTCCCATAGTCCCAAATCTGCGCCTCTCAGGGCGAACTCAAGACGTTCTTCGCTGTCACGCAGCGCCTGCTCGGCTTGTTTTTTCTCTGTGATGTCGACAAACGTGCCAATGAAGCTGTGAATATCTCCATCCTTGAAGTAAGGTGCGCCATAGATGATAACATTTCGCCGCGCGCCATCCTTGCACACAATATCTGCTTCGTAGGTGGATACGTCACCCTTGCGCCGCTTGTCATGTTCCTTCTCCATGACCTTGAGACTGTCGGGCGAAAAAAAACCGTGAAAGGTCTGGCTCTGCAGCTCTGAAGCACCGGAAACGCCGAGAATATTACTCATGGCCTTGTTGGCATAGATGGTCTTCCCGGCCGGCGTGATTTGCCAAATTCCCACACCGTTGAATTCCGCCAGCGTACGGAACTTCTCTTCGCTTTCTGTGAGAGCTGTTTCGAAACGCCTGCGTTCGCTGATATCCAGCAGCATGCCGATCACAGCCGGGCGATCCTGATAGCTGGCTTTGCTGCCGTGGACTTCCACTTGTATGGGTTGGCCATCTTTTCTCAGGCCACGGAAGCTGTAATGTATGGTATCACGCTTTCCCGCTATGCGTTCGCTGATGTTCCTTTGAACGGCGCTCCTGTCCTGCTCATGGACCAGATATTGAAATGGAATCGAATCGATGACTTCCGCGACAGAATAGCCAAAAATTTCAGCAAATTTAGGATTGACATATTTAAAGACGC
>CAZVSL010000520.1:0-3035 GCA_964629935.1 uncultured Calditrichaceae bacterium
TTCATGTTCAGTCTGTATCTTGTCTTGCTTGGTATCGGCCGCATCATCACTGAGTTTTTCCGCACAACTCCGGAAGTCTGGCTCGGTCTCACGGTGGCGCAATACATTAGCATCGGACTTGTCATCGTCGGACTCGGAATGATTACCTACCTGGTGTCACACAAGAAGCCAGGCGTGGCTCAGGCAAAAAAAGCTGAAGGTTGAGAAAAAATGGCGACGAGCATAATTTTTATCATACTGGCATGTATCGTATCGGTTTTTGTGGTTATGCCGATTGTGCAGGCAAGCGTACGACGCGGCAAGGCAGGCGCCCTGGATTCCAACCATCGCGCCAGCGAGCTTGAAGAACGCAAGAAAACCATCTATTCAGCGATCAAGGATATCGAGTTCGATTATCAAATGGGCAAGATATCTGAAGAAGATTTCAAGGAGCTGCGCCAGCAATATAAAGACGAAGCCATCGGCATCCTGAAAAAGCTCGACAAAGCGCAGATGAAGCAAATGAAGCCAGCGGCGCAACAACAGACGCAGGGAAAAGGAGCGGCAAAAATGGAAAAAACAGCACAATTTTGCTGGGTGTGCGGCACCGGAATCGCCGAGAACGACAAGTTCTGCCCCAATTGTGGAACCAACCTGAGTGAAGCCTGATCCGCGCCGCATGACCGCACCGAACTCTGCCACGCAACCCCAAATTGCCACACCTGCCATTCAGATCAATGGACTCACCAAGACTTTCGGCAATCAACACGCCGTTAGAAATCTCAGTCTGGACGTTCCGCAAGGCAAGTTTCTTACTATCTTCGGACCGAACGGCGCTGGCAAGACCACGCTCATTCGCATCTTGTCTTCGATTACGAAAGCAACCTCCGGTACCATCAGGATCAACGGCCTGACTGTTTCGGAGGCTGCCGAGCAAATTCGCCGGCAAATCGGCGTCATTGCACACCATACCTACCTGTATGACAACCTGACGGCAGAGGAGAATCTGCGCTTTTATGGCAAACTTTACAGCGTCAGCGAGCTTGAAGCTAAAGTCGGCCAAATCATCGCGGATGTTGGGCTCACGCTGCGCAGTCGCGACCCCGTGCGAACGTTTTCGCGCGGCATGCAGCAGCGGCTTTCCATTGCCCGCGCCATGTTGCATGAGCCCAATTTGCTCTTTCTGGACGAGCCGTACACCGGGCTGGACCAACATGCCTCTGAAATGCTCACCGGCTGGCTGCGCAAGCTGAAAAGCAGTCATCGCACAACGCTAATGGTGACCCACGATCTCGAGCGCGGCATCGATCTGGCCGATAGCATCGCCATTCTCAACAGAGGCAACCTGGTGTTCAATCAGCCACGGCAAGACATCGACCCGGCCACATTTCGCGACACCTACTACAGGCTGGTCAGCGGCGAAGGAGGAACCACCTGATGTTTCCACAAATCATGGCCATTCTCTGGAAAGATTTGCTCTCCGAGTTTCGCACCAAGGAGATGGTCATTTCCATGCTCGTTTTCAGCCTGATGGTGACGGTGATCTTCAATTTTTCATTTACACCGGGCAGCGAGTTTATTCAGGAAGCGGCCGCCGGCATTCTGTGGATGACGTTCATCTTTGCAAGCCTGCTCGGTATGAACCGCGCCTTTGTCTACGAGGTGGACAAGGGCTGTCTGCAGGGCCTGATGCTGGCGCCCGTGGACAGAGTTGTGATCTACATCAGCAAATTTCTGGTCAATTTTATCTTTATCACCCTCGTTGAGTTGATCGTCTTACCGCTTTTCAGCATTTTTTTTCAAACTCAGCATCTTGCATGTGCTGCCGGAATTGCTGATGGTTGTCGGACTTGGCACCCTGGGCCTTACAATTGTCGGCACCCTGTTCTCCGCCATATCGGTCAATACCAAGACGCGCGAAGTTATGCTGCCCATTCTGCATTTCCCGGTATCCATCCCGATTATTATCAGCGCCGTGCAAGCAACCTCCGCGGTGTTGCAGGAGCAGGAATGGAGCGTGATCTGGGGCTGGACCAGAATTATCCTGGTTTTCGACGTCATCTTTTTTATTGTGGCCTTTTTCACTTTCGAGTATATTATTGAAGAGTAAATTCTGGAATAAAACGGGAAAGATTCCACTTTGTATGGAAAAGCTATGGGTGATATAGAATCCGGAGGGCATGGCAATGGCTATTGATAAATCACAAAACCGCTGGATGGCCGTTCTGTATCTCAGCCTGCTGATTTGCATGGTCGTCGATTTGTATCTCATTTTCCAGTTTGCGCCGGAAGAGCGCTCCATGGGGCACGTGCAGCGCATATTTTATTTTCACGTGCCGTCAGCATGGATTTCATTTCTGGCTTTCTTTGTCGTCTTTGTTGCCAGCATTGGCTACCTGTGGAAACGCGAACGCAGATATGACATGGTAGCTGCGGCAGCAGCAGAGATCGGCGTGATGTTCGCAACCCTGGTGCTCATCACCGGTCCCATCTGGGCGCGTCCCGTCTGGAATACCTGGTGGGAATGGACGCCGCGCCTGACTCTGTTTTTGGTGTTGTGGTTTATCTACATCGCTTATCTGATGCTGCGCAATTTTGTTGAAGGTGAAGAAAGGAGCGCGCGCTTTGCGGCCGTTTTCGGCATCGTCGGCTTTGTCGATGTGCCGATCGTATACCTGTCCATCCGGCTGTGGCGCGATATCCATCCCAGCCCGGTTATCGCCGGCGGCGAAGGTTCTGGTCTGCACCCTGATATGCTGCTAACCTTGATGTTCAGCTTGTTCACTTTTACACTGCTGTTCGTACTCTTGCTCATTCATCGTTTGCGTTTGGAAAAGACCACGGTTGCGGCCTCAGAGCTCAAAAAACAGATAGCTTATTGACAGCAACAGAACGACTGAGACACTGCGGCTGTTTTCTTAAGGAGGGTAAATTTAGATGAAGCTAATACATGGCGCCATGCTAATAATCGTGGCTATGGTTATGATGATGACAGGCCGGTCATTGCTGGCACAGCCCGAGCGGCTCGTACACTACCAGGGCAGTCTTGTGGATAG
>CAZVSL010000520.1:3045-4662 GCA_964629935.1 uncultured Calditrichaceae bacterium
CCCGCTTTGGTCGGAAGCACACGAGAACCTCCACGTAAACGACGGAACTTACGATGTGCTTCTGGGCAGCAAAAATCCGTTGAAACTGTCCTTTTATGAATACTATCTCGATGTTGAGACGCCGGCTGGCGTGCAGGGTAGCAGCAGGAAGATGATCGTTGGCTCAGGATACAACTATCGACTTTGGTTCCTGTTTGCAGCTTATACGGTGGTATGGCTGGCGATTTTTCTTTACATGCTTTCCATCGCGAGGCGTCAGAGGAAGATCATCGCTGATCTGGAATTGGTGAAGCAGGTGACGCAGGAGCAGCAACAGATTGCCTGAAACATCCGTCATACGCTTTCTGTATCGCATAAAAACAAAAGGCACAGCCAAAATTTCGACTGTGCCGTGTCCTTTTAGAAACAAGACGTCACTGATTGCTTCGTCCCATTTCTTCCCTTGCCCTTAAGGCCGGACATCGTCCTTAATCCTATCCACAAAAGTAACATTTTTCATATCTCTGTCAAGACAAAAAATATAATTTTTCACGAATTAATGAAGTTTTTTTGCGAACCAGGAGTTTTTTGTTAAATTTGAGGAAAAGATCCATGCGTGAAAGTAAAGGTAACGTCATCACCATCTGGCTCAAGCGCGCCAAGCGTGGCCCCATGGACAAAGTAGATAGTGCAGAACTGATAGCAGGCGCCGGCATCAAGAACAACGCCGACCTCGACGGCAAGCGCCAGGTAACCATCATCTCACTGCAACGTTGGCATGAAATGATGGCAGAGCTTGGCGCCACTATCGATCCCTCTGCCCGACGCGCAAATATTCTGGTCAGCGATATTGACCTGAGTGACTCGCGCGGCCGAATTTTGCAGATTGGAGCATGTCGGCTAAAAATAAACGGCGAAACACGACCCTGTGAACGCATGGACGAAGCTTTTGATGGCTTGCGCCAGGTGATGAAAACCAATTGGGGCGGCGGCGCCTACGCCGAAGTGCTGGATGACGGTGTTATTAAGACGGGCGACCTCGTAAGGTGGGAAGTTTAGTGGCAGTGGGCAGTAGAAGCACCGCGTTACAAATTGCAACATAGACCCAACCCACCCATGGCTGAACTTCACGAATTCGCACATCAACACGCCGGGAATAATCAGCCAGACTATGTTCTGCACATCGAAAGGGTTAGCTGTAGTTTGATACTATGTGGCGCAAACTGAATGATTGCCGCAAGGCGCAGACAGGCTGCCGAAACGATAGGCGATAAGCTGTTATTAATACTGCAATGAAAGCCAGCTTCATGAAAACGGTGAGTCGGCCTGCGGTCTTGCTGCGGTATTAGCCACGATTGCTGTTCAGATCAATTCAAATCCTGACAATTTCACGCTGCCCCTGCGGGAAGGAAGTATGACTCACACGAATGAAATCTCTCTGGGAAGAGCTCAACAATAAGCTTGGTGCTTTTTATAAGCAGGGGGATTTCAAAAGCGCGTTTCATGTTGCCGAAAAAGCACTGCAGGTTGCAAAAGACAGCTATGGTTCCGACCATCCCAATGTCGCCACCTCTCTCAACAACCTGGCGGGCCTGTACAAAGCCCAGGGCAATTATGCGGAAGCGGAAAAACACTATG
>CAZVSL010000521.1:0-4660 GCA_964629935.1 uncultured Calditrichaceae bacterium
CCGGCGAAAACCCAGTCGGATCTACAAAAATTAGCTTTTCGCTATTTTTCTCTGCTGGCAAAGACCGTACAAAAGCACAGGTGAGCTATACCTAGACTGCGCTGTCAGAGTCCGGCAACAAGTTCATCGTCGGGTTCACGCAATCGTATTATGATGACTGGCTTGCTTCCTGGGAGCGCGCCATCAATCACTATCTGGCGACGGGAGAGACGCTGGGAGTACGGTGACCATTTCTCTGCACATCTTTTCAAGTATATCCTCGATACGTTTTAATTTCAGCGGATAACTTGCGTGCGGCATGGAATGTCTGTGAAACCAAAATACCGTCGAGCTCTTTGCGTTGACCAGAGCCACATCCCATTGTATTTCAAGAGCCGCATCATGAAGCTGCACCTCGGGTTGTTTGCTTGCCAGGCGCTGGCGGAGACTCATGCTTTCCACAGAGGCGGACCCATGTAGCAAGAGGATATAATCCGCACCGGTGAGCTGCGCAAAAGGCTGCCAGTCGCCCAAAAAAACAAAGCTAATGTTCTCACTTTTGGTGCGGGCGAGGGCATCACCGGAGAGCGTAAGACTCTTATTGCTGAGCTGTAAGCACTCTGCCAGATCCCGATATCTTGTCAGCAGACTGTCAGCTATTGTGGCTGGAACGACCGCAATATCATTTTGTCGCAGCATGGTTGTCATGACCTGACGACTATGCCGAGCCGTTGCTGACATACTCTCCTGCATGGAGGTTTGCGCGGCGCCTTGTGCTTCGAAATTGAGTTGTACTGGCATGACTGCAATTCGTTTAAGCAGCAAAGGGCTTCCGTGGTTGTCTGACATGTTCCGCAGGGGGGCGGCACATGAAACCCACAGCGTCAATATCAAGAGCAAGGCAAGTGTGGTATTAGGCGAATGCAAATAATCGTGTCCTCAGGTTATGATTGTGTGCACAAACCTACGCAAGCGCCGCGCCAGGATTCGCATTTTTGTTGGACTATAAATAACCTTATCAAAACTAAAGGCATAGGAGGGTCAACTCGGGATTCAAACCAGGGCGCCTCCTGAAGTAAAGTTGTTACCAGGCGATTGCCTGTCTCAGCAGCTCACACAACTTTGATGTTTGTTGTCATAAGTCGAAATAATCTGTCGTTTCATGGCGTTTGGTTGATTATTGTTGCAACGTGCAAGACAAATATCCAGAAAAAACGAAGCTCTTTCCTGTGCAAAACAAATGCGAGGCTCGACGTGCAAAAACTCATACCCGCTGCTGTCGCCATCATACTATGCCAATTTCTTTTCAGTTGCTCGAAAACAGAGTCGATCCGGATTGCCGGCTCGACCACCGTTTTGCCAGTTGTGTCCAAAGCGGCGGAGCACTTCCGCATGAATCACCCGCAGGTCAACGTGATTGTCAATGCCGGCGGCTCGGGGGTTGGCATCAACCAGCTTGGCGAGGGCAAGGTCGAAATCGGCATGGCGTCGCGCGACCTGCCGCGAACCGAGATCGAAAAGTACCCACAAGTTGAATTTGTGACGCATACCATTGGCAGAGACGCGGTGGTACCCGTGGTCTCCTCCGAAGTGTATGCAGCCGGCGTGCACGTGTTGAGCGTTGCGCAGATCGCCGGCATCTACCGGGGAACGATCCGCAAGTGGCAGCAGGTCGGCGGCCCTAACCGCGAAATTCTCGTGGTCGACAAAGAGCGCTCCCGCGGCACGCGCCATGTTTTCATGCAGGCGGTCTTTGGTGACAAAGAGGCGGAAGCGCCCGGTGCGGACCTGGTGCTTGGCTCCAACAATGAGGAGCAAACGGCGATAACGCAGAGCGATGCTGCCATTGGCATGCTTTCACATGCCTGGCTGAATCAGGACATCAAAGGCGTATCTCTGCTTATGGACGAAGGCGCCGTGATCGAACCCACGCTGGCCAATATCGTCAGCGGCGCCTTCCCGATTACACGCGCGCTGCTACTTATCACCAATGGTCAGCCTCGGGGGCTTACAAAGTCGTTTATCGATTTCGTTCTGAGTCCGGAGGGGCAGGGGATTGTAGAAGAAGCGGGCTATGTGCGCATAAATTGATTGCGGTGTGACAATTCTGCAGCTATAAATCGTAATTCGCAATTCGGAAATCTTAGCGCGTGACTTTCCACCATGTTCGATTCGATTTGGCTTGTAGAGTGTATAGTATTTGGCAAGACGAGGATTCTCCTGCCGTACATCACCAAACATGGTGTTGTGTAAATTAAAAGGTTACAATCAAACCCGCTCCCTGAAATAAAACTCAACGCCTGTGCGTTCATCTCTTTGTTGCGAAACGAGATTACAAGCGCAGAAACCATGCACAAAACCATCGGCAAAAGCTACGTGGCGCTGAGCACTTTCTTAAGTGCAGGTGTTATCGTGCTCATCATTACCTTTTTGGTGTTGCACAGTTGGGATGCGATCATGCAAACCGGATGGCAGCTCTTCACGCTGGAATGGAACCCGGCGAGGGCCAAGTTCGGTATGATTCCCATGGTTTACGGCTCGCTGGCAGTGACAGTGATCGCGCTGGCAATAGCCCTGCCGCTCGGCGTTGCGACAGCCATTTTTACTTCGGAAATGTTGCCGCGCCGTTTGCGTTTGTATGTGAAATCACTGCTGGAGCTGCTGGCAGGCATTCCTTCGATTATTTATGGTCTCATCGGTGTGGTTTTCTTTAGCGTGTGGATCGGTAATCTGTTTGACTTGCAATCCGGGCGCACGATTCTGACGGCTGGCATACTGCTGGCAATCATGGTGTTACCCACGATTGTCACGCTTTCTGACGATGCCATGCACAATGTGCCACAAAAGTATCGGGAAGCTGCCGCCGGGCTGGGGTTATACCGCTATGAGGTCATCAGAAGCGCTGTTTTGCCTGCAGCCAGAGGCGATATCATCGGCGCAGCCCTGCTTGCATTGGGCCGTGCGCTGGGTGAAACTATGGCCGTGATGCTGGTCATCGGCAGCATCGACCGCTTGCCGCAAGCATGGACCAATGTTCTTGTGCCCGGCCAGACCATCACCTCGAAGCTGGGCAGAGAGCTGGCGGAAACGGCGTTCGGCTCATTACATTTCAGCGCTATGATCTTCATGGGCCTGATGCTGCTAGTTGTGGTGCTCATGCTGACTGCAATCGCGCTGACGCATTTCACAAATCCGGAACAGCGGTTGCATGAGTAACCCAAATTGGATTTCAAAGACGGATGTCAGGCTCGTTACTTCAATTGAGATAATACATGGTGGTTGGCGAATTTTGGTTGTGATGTTGGGTATACGGTTTACGATACAGGATTTTCGGTTTTCCACGATGTTTTAAGCTAAGCTCATTTTGTGAATTCTTCAGGTTACCAAAGATGCGTTTAACCCGGAATACAACAGATCGGATTTTCACAGTATTAACCTGGCTCGCCGTGGGGCTATGTTGCTCGATTCTATTCTTCTTGTTCAGCGTCATCACCCTGAACGGCATCCGCGCTATTGATCCGGATTTCGTTTTCACTGCTGCCCGTGATTTTGGCGCTGCCGGCGGCATTTTTTATCAGATCATTGGCAGCCTCTTGTTGGTCGTGTTTGCTGCGCTCATCTGCTTGCCGCTGGCGCTCGGTACGGCCATTTTCAAGAGCGAATATATCAAAAACCGCCGCATGCAAAAAATGTGTGCTGTCCTGGTCTACGGCCTCAACGGCGTGCCGTCTGTTATTTTTGGTATTTTCGGCCTGATATTCTTTGTCAACGTTCTGGGCGCCGGGATATCGTGGTTTGTCGGCGCCATCATTCTGGCGATTATGATCTTGCCGACCGTGGTTCTTGCCACGTTTCACTCCATCAATAGTATTCCCTCAATTTATCGCGAGAGTGCCAGAGCCCTGGGACTCGACAAATGGCAAGTCGTACTCAAAGTGTTATTGCCGCAGGGCTTTGGCGGGGCTATTACCGGGTTATTTCTTGGTCTGGCCCGAGCTGTGGGTGAAACAGCACCCATCATGTTCATTGCCACCGCTTTTTCAGGCATCGAGGTGCCGGGCTCGCTGTTTGAGCCAGTGACAGCTCTGCCCACACATATTCTCGCGCTGGCACAGCAAGCAACCAATCCGCAGGCTTTGCAAAATGCCTGGGGCGCCAGTTTTGTGCTAATTTGCCTGGTCACGCTGTTCAGCGTACTAGGACTATTGAGTCGAACTAAACTGAGGACGATAAGCCAAAGATGAAATCCAATGCTGCTTTAAAACTGGCCCATCCTACTGCCGAGATTCAGGCTGACCCTGCAATTGAGATCAGCGGACTGGATGTCTGGTTTTCGGAGATGCACGTCTTGCGCGACATTAACATCCGCGTTTTGGAGAACAAGATCAATTGTATCGTTGGTCCCTCGGGCAGCGGCAAATCAACACTCATCCGCTGCATCAATCGCATGAACGATGAGACCGCCGGATTTTCTCTCAGCGGCTCAGTCAAAGTGGGGGGACGCAACATACTTCACAAGAACGAAAATGTCGCCCGGCTGCGAACGGCAGTGGGAATGGTGTTCCAAAAACCGTGCGTTTTTCCGAAGTCAATTGCGGAGAACGTCTTGTTTGGCGTACAGCACCTGCGCAAGCTTTCCACTCAAGAGCGCATGCAGCTTGTCGAAACAAATCTCAAAGCC
>CAZVSL010000522.1:0-4651 GCA_964629935.1 uncultured Calditrichaceae bacterium
GACAGAACTAACCAGCCGGCCTTTTGCGGAGAAGGTGGTTGCCCAGCTCGGCTTGTCTTTGCGGGTGGAAAAACATGGCGACCAGTTCATCAACCGCAGCAAGATTTTTCAGGAATTCTACACAGACCGTACACCCGTGGCTGGTCAGTACATCCTGAGATTGGAGCCAGACCACACCTATACGCTCTCTTTGAAACATGATGATGGCGAGGGTGAATCTGTTGTTCACTCCGGCTTTGCCGAAGATATTGTCGACGACTATTGTCAGGTTAACGGTCTCAGTTTTAAACTGGTGCCCGAGTACTACAATTTGCCATCCGAGCTTTTCTTCGATGTCAAATCTTTTCGAAGCGCGGTGAGATCATTCCAGTCTCGAATCAGAGTTAGCTGGGAGGACCGATCCTATACGCTTTTGAATCTTACCTTGACGGATACGGACCCGGTTGTGGTCGCTGAGATGACCAACCGGCTGGCCCAAATCTTCATTGAAGAGAGTATGGGAGTTGGCAATAAGGCTTCTCAGCGCGAGCAGAAAATTCTGCTCGACCAACTCAATGAAGCTGAGCGCAAGTTGGTGGAAACAGAGACGAAGATCAAACGCTTCAGAGAAAAAAATGCAATCTATCTGGACTCAGACCAGAAGAATCAGATGACCGAAATTGCTTCGTTGGAGCGCCGCCAAAATGAAATCGATGCAACGATCAAAACCTTAAGTGACTTGCTTGACGAAAAGGAGCAGGTCAGGTTTGGAACCAACGGCGAGGATCCCTATAAAAGGAAGCTTCGCCTCATCATGAACTCCATTGCCGGCCATGCCACGTTTGATAACAATGGCACCATGCTGGTTACCAAAAGCCAGCTCGATCAATTGGAGCGGAATTGGTCTGATATCGTCAATCAAACTTCTCCGGAGAACCCGCGGGCAAAGAGCATACTCGATCAAATCCTGCAAACACACCAGAAGGTCGAAAACATTGCGCTGCAGGAGATAACAGCACTCGATAGCGAGTTGACGCGCGTTCAGAAACAGTTGGCTGGTTTGCAATATAAGATACGACAAATCCCGGCCCAGCAACAGCAATTGGAAGAGCTGACGCGTGAGAAAGAGGTGCATGAAAAGCAGTATACACGCCTGCTGGAACGCTATCGACAGTCACAGCTTGCCGCCACTACAACCACTGAAGAGATCGAGATTCTGGAAGACGCCATGCAGCCCGAATACCCGACCAACCGGGATAAGAAGCAAAAGGCTGCGTTCGGCGGAATTTTCGCACTCTTTATGGGCATTGGTGTGGTGCTTGTTATCGAATTCATGAACAAGACCCTGCGCACCGCAGATGACGTGAAGAGATATTTGCGGATTCCCGTCCTCGGCACGATTCCCCAGATAGACTTCGAAGACACCTATGACTTTCAGGATTCGGAGAAAATCAGGCAAATAGACCAACAACTGGTAACACATGATTATTCGCCAACGCCTATTGGGGAGGCTTACCGTTCGTTGCGTACGAATCTCATGTTTACAAAGGATACAGGGCGGGTGCGCTCCATTGTTCTAACCAGCAACGAACCGGGAGACGGAAAATCATTCACTGCTGCAAATCTTTCTATTACATTGGCTCAGCTCAAGAGCAACACCCTGTTGATCGACAGTGATTTGCGCCGTGGTGTATTGCACAATACTTTCGGCGTTCCGAAGGAGCCAGGCTTTAGCAATTATCTGACCGATGTCGTGCCGTTGCAAAAGATCATTCATGAAACGCAGATTCCCAATCTGTCTTTGATAAGCTGTGGCTCACTAATCCCCAATCCATCTGAATTGCTTGGCTCGCATCAGATGCAGCGGTTTTTGGATGAGGTGAGACGAAAGTTCGATCTTGTCGTATTTGATACACCGCCGCTCAACGCCGCAACAGATGCTGTGGTTGTGGGCACACAGGTAGATGCGGTTGTCCTGGTCATCCGCGCCGGCAAGACCGATCGCGATCTCGCCAAATCTAAACTCGAGTTGTTCTCCAGTGTGCCTGCGCGTGTTTTGGGCACAATTCTAAATGGGACAACTGCTGATATGGCACATCCGGGTTACAGCTATTATCACTATTAATCAAAACACAAGAAGCAGAGGTTGAATGCAGAAGATACTCGTGACAGGAGGGGCGGGTTTTATCGGCTCGCATCTCAGCGAAGCCCTGGTACAACAAGGTAATGAAGTTGTCTGTCTGGATAATTTTAATGACTACTACGACCCGGCCATCAAACATCGTAACATCGCGCCGTTGCTAAAACACAAGAATTTTTCGGTAGTAGAAAAAGATATACTTGACCTGCCTTTTCTAAGGGAGTTGTTCGAGGGAAGTTCTTTCGAAGTTGTTGTGCATCTGGCAGCACGCGCCGGCGTACGGCCTTCGATCAAGCAGCCGCTGTTGTATCAAAAGGTGAATGTCGAGGGTACCAACAATTTGCTGGAATTGTCAAAAGATTTTGGCGTCAAGAAGTTCATTTTCGCTTCATCATCTTCTGTTTATGGTGAGAACAAAAAGACGCCCTTCAGTGAAGATGATTTTGTTGACCATCCGATATCACCTTATGCTTCGACTAAGAAGGCTGGGGAGCTTGTCTGCTACACCTACTATCATCTTTATAAACTGCCTGTAACCTGTTTGCGATTCTTCACGGTGTATGGCCCCAGGCAACGACCTGATATGGCGATACACAAATTCACGAAAAGCATCTACAATGGCGATAAGATAACTATGTACGGCGATGGCAGCTCACGCCGGGACTATACCTACATAACGGATGTAATCGATGGTATTCTGAGATCTATTGAGAGATGCCAGGACTACCATATATATAATTTGGGAGAGTCTGAAACAATCGCGCTTCACGAGCTGATCGATGTTATCGCTGCTTGTCTTGGTAAGCGGCCTGATATCGAAGTTTTGCCGAGGCAGCCGGGCGATGTACCGATCACGTTTGCTGATATCACCAGGGCAAGGGAGGAAATCGGATATCAGCCGAAGGTTGGAATCGAACAGGGAGTCGAGAATTTCGTCAAGTGGTTTACCGCGATGGCCGCGAGATAGCGGTCAGGATGAGTCGGTAATATTAAGCATCAGTTTGTTCCACCGGTGGGTTTAAATGGTAAAAGAGAAGGAAGCATTCTTAGTAAATGCAACTAAGGTTATAGATGCATTTTGCATTCTACTCGCTTTCACGTTAGCGTACTTTGTATCTGTTTTTATACGAGATATTTACGGTCTCGGCGAAATGGCATACGCCATCGCCCCCGATTTTACCGGATTTCTGTACTTCACTCAAAAGAATTCTATCATCGTCCTGTCCAGCATTCCGGTCTGGTTGTCTTTTCTTTCGCTTCAGGGTGCTTATAAGGATATGCGCACAAGGAGCATTGTCTCCGAGTTAGGCATTATCCTCAAAGCGTGCGTGTTCGCCACCATTACGCTCGCCGGCTTTATCTTTGTTTTCAAGCTTGTTCTTACCAGCCGTCTTTTCATCGCGCTTAATTCAATCATGACTGTACTGCTTTTGACGCTGGCGAGAATTGTATTGAATCGGTTCTTTGATAGCATTCATGCGAAGGGTTACAATCAGGTCAACATTCTGATCGTTGGGACCGGCAAGCGGGCAAGGGACTTCATCAAAGTGCTGAAAAACCACGCCAATTGGGGTCTCAAGATCGTCGGCTTGATCGATGACGAACACGGTATGTACGGCAAAGATATCGAAGGCTTTCGCGTGTTAGGACGGCTGCAGGATATACCTTTCATTCTGCACCGTATTGTTGTTGACCGGGTCATCTTCGTTGTGCCACGCTTATGGCTGAATCGTATCGATGATGCAATTCTGGCATGTGAACGGGAAGGCATCGCAACCTCGATCTCCATGGATTTGTACAATCTGCGCATTGCGAAAGTGCGCCAGACGGATTTCAGTGGGTTTCCGTTGCTGGAGTTTGAGACTTTCTCCGCCAAACCGTGGCAGCTTTTTCTCAAACGGACGGTCGATGTCATCCTGTCGCTCGTTCTGCTTCTGGTATTTTCACCGGTCATTCTTGTGGCTTCAATTGCGATCAAGATGACGTCAAACGGGCCTATTCTGTTCAAACAAACCCGCTCCGGGCTAAACGGTCGCAAGTTCACGCTCTACAAGTTCAGAACGATGGTTGTCGGGGCAGAAATCAAGAAACGTGAGCTTGAAAAGATGAATGAGATGGATGGCCCGGTTTTCAAGATCAGAAAGGATCCGCGTATCACATCTGTTGGCAGAATCCTGCGCAAGCTCAGCATCGACGAGATCCCACAACTAATCAACGTTCTTAAAGGAGACATGAGTATCGTTGGGCCGCGTCCGCCGCTGCCAGTGGAAGTGGAGCTGTATAAGATGTGGCAGCGCAGACGTTTGAGCCTGAAACCTGGTTTAACCTGTATCTGGCAGGTAAGCGGTCGCAACAAGATTCAATTCGAAAAATGGATGGAGATGGATCTGGAGTACATCGACCACTGGTCGCTCTGGCTCGATTTCAAAATCTTGTTCAAGACAGTATTTGTTGTGTTGTTTGGCTACGGCGCCAGTTAAGGGGGTGTGAAAAAATAAGTTGGTAAACTTACAGAAAACTTTAGTTGTTTTT
>CAZVSL010000523.1:0-4647 GCA_964629935.1 uncultured Calditrichaceae bacterium
ACCTCCGTAAGGAGCGCTCCTACGGAATTGAAAAATCTGCTTCTAAAAGCCCTCGGAGGAGGGAGCCTAAGACGGTGGTAGCAAAGAATGATGTGCAGCTACCCACACAAAACGACATAGAGCCACAAACAAAATGTTCAAAATGTAAAATAGAGATACTTCTCGTTGTAAATATTAAACTTACAAATCTAAGCGTCGAAGTTGGGCTAGCGTACTGTTATTACGAGACTTGTCATACGCCTTGCTATCGAATAGGCCAGCGGCGCCGGGATTTCGCCCCGTTGGGGCGCAGCTAAAGGGATACGGAATAATCACGACTGCGCGTCGCCAGCCATCCGGTTGCGATACACAGTCTTCTTCAAGATATCCTCCATCAGACACCACTTCGTGAATGCTGACTGCAGCAGATTGGCGCCCACAAAGGCTGTGAACCAGAGCCAGTTTTGGTTGACAAAGACTGCCAATAAGAGACTCACGAGAATAAACGTACCTGCGATGGCGCGAATTGTGTTTTCCATGCTCATGTTTCTTTCCCTTTCTTTAATAGTATTCGATCAAACATTCCTAACTATAACTAACCACAAAGACCCAAAGGAACACAAAGGTCACGAAGAAACAGCGTAGCCTGTTTGGTTATACTCAGCGTCCTTAGTGTTGGTTTGCCTCACTCATGACATCTGTGAATAAGTCACCTAAATCATCTTCTCCACATCCACCTGAAACGCGCGCGGCGGATGTTCCGGGTCGCAACTGTCCCGCAACTGGTCGATATTTTTCATCATGCCGGCGGCCTTCTCTTTCGGCACGATGGTAAAATAGAGCTTCGAATATTGCGGGATGTCATCGGCGCTGTCAGAAAACCAGACGCCATGCCGGTCCAGCGTGGCAGACGTGTGGCCGGTGATGTCTACTTCGCTATAAATCTGCACCTCGCTGCGTTGAAACAGCTTGTGTACTTTATCTTTATAGCATTCCAAACACATTAATGCAACCAGTTTCATTTTCGTTTCCTTTTTATAAATTGCTTACCACAGAGTCACCAAGACTCACCAAGGTCACCAGGCGACTGGCATTTGCCACATCTAATATGACTTACAGTTTGTAGCCAATCACTTACCTGGTATGTGGTCCGCGCGATCCGTATGATCCGTGTTCTCATTCACTGGCCGCCTCAGTTGCCTCATCCTTCGCCAGCCGGCGGCTCTCAACCATATAGTAGATCAGGGGCACAAGTCCCAATGTCAAAAATGTTGAAGCGACGGCGCCCCACATAAGCGAGATCGCCAGCCCTTCAAAAATGGGATCAAACAAGATGACGATGGCGCCGATGACCACAGTTCCTGCCGTCAGCAAAATCGGACGTGTCCGTACGGCGCCAGATTCAAGCACGGCCTGCTTCAGCGAGACACCATCCTCCCGCCGCAGTTTGATGAAATCGATAATCAACACCGAGTTGCGCACCATGATGCCGGCGAGGGCGATCATGCCGATCATCGAGGTCGCCGTAAAAAACGCGCCGTGCACCAGGTGGCCGGGGATAATGCCCACCAGGCTGAGTGGAATCGCAACCATCATCACCAACGGCGCTTTGAACGACTGGAACCAGCCGATGATGAGCAGATAGATAATGATCAGGACGACGCCAAACGCAGCACCCAGGTCGCGGAACACTTCGTAGGTGATCTGCCATTCGCCGTCCCATTTCAACGCGAGATCCTCCTCGAGAAATGGCGTACCGACATAGCGCGGGCTCAGGGTGGCGCCGCCCGGCAGATCCAGATTTTCGATCTTACCATCCATCTCCAGCAGCGCATAGACCGGGCTTTCTACCTCGCCGGCGACGTCGCCGGTAACATAAACCACACGCTTGAGATTTTTGCGATAGATGCTCTTGTCCTCGGTCTCCTTTTGCACATTGGCCAGGTCAGCGATGGGAATCATCTGGCCATTTTGTGAGCGCACGGACAAATTGCCGAGCTGCCCTATGGATGAACGGTTCTCCTGCGCCAACCGCAGCTCGATGGCGACCGGCTCGATCTCATGCTCATCGTGTAATAGTCCCACATTCGAGCCGTGCAAGGCTATGGCCAGAGCATTGGCAATTTGCTGCGTGCTCACGCCGGTCAACGCCGCTTTTTCCTTATCCACTTTCATGGTGTAGCGCACCTGGTCGTCCTCCACCAGCCAGTCGACATCCACTACGCCCGGCGTCTCGTCGAATATGTCGCGGACTTTGCGGGCGACTTCGATTTGCTGCTGGTAGTCCGGGCCATAGATTTCGGCGACCAGCGTGGACAGCACCGGCGGGCCTGGCGGCACTTCAGCGATTTTGACTCTGGCGTTATGGCGGCGTGCGATCTCCTGCACGGCGGGTCGCACCCGCTTGGCGATATCGTGGCTCTGGTCATCGCGCTCGCCCTTCTCCACCAGGTTGACTTGAATATCGGCCATGTTGTGGCTCTGTCTCAGATAATAATGCCGCACCAGGCCGTTGAAGTTGATGGGCGCGTGTGTGCCGACATAGTATTGATAATCTTCTACTTCCGGAACCGTGCGCAAATAAGCCGCGATGTCCTTCGCTACCACCGCTGTCTGCTCGAGAGTGCTGCTTTCAGGCATATCGATGATAACCTGAAACTCGCTCTTGTTATCGAACGGCAGCATCTTGACCTCGACCAGTTTGAGGGGCAGAAAGGACACCGCGATCATAAGGAGCAAAGCGCCGCCGCCGATGGCCATCCAGGCGAGCTTCGGCTTCTCGACCAGCGGCGACAGCGTCTTATTATAGACTTTGTAAATCAGCGTATCTTCGATGTTATACTCTTTGTCGTCGCTGCCATGCTCCTTGAGCAGCCGGTACGCCAGCCAGGGCGTGACGATGAGCGCTACCAGCAGCGAAAACAACATCGCCAGCGAGGCGCCGATGGGCATGGGACTCATGTACGGCCCCATAAGACCGGAAACAAACGCCATCGGCAGCACCGAAGCGATGACCGTGAAGGTAGCCAGAATCGTTGGGTTGCCGACCTCGCTGATGGCCGCAATCGCAGCCTGCAATGCCGGCAGCCGGCGCATGGAGAAGTGCCGGTGCACATTCTCCGCGATGATGATCGAATCATCCACCACGATACCGGTGACAAAAATCAGCGCGAACAAAGTCACACGGTTCAGCGTGTAGCCAAACACATAGTAGACGAATAGCGTCAGGGCAAAGGTAATCGGCACAGAAGCGAACACCACCAACCCGCCGCGCCAGCCGAGAAACAGGCCCACGACAATGGTAACGGCAACGATGGCGCCGATCAAATGCTCCAGCAGCGTATTGACTTTCTCGGAAGCTGTCTTGCCATAGTTGCGCGTTTCATCGACGTGCACGTCTGCCGGAATCAGATAGCCTTTCAGGGCTTCGACCTTGGTGAGAACACGCTCCGCCACCTGCATGGCATCCGCACCTTTGCGCTTGGCTAAGGCAATGGTCACCGCGGGATATTCCTGAGTAGCGTGACCGTTAGTCTCCGACAACTTTGCGAGTCCGGCCTGTCCCAGACCTGTGAAGACATAGTGCGACACTTCTTCCGGGCCATCCACAATGTCAGCGACATTCTTAAGATAGATGGGATTGTTGCCAGAGACGCCGACGACGAGATTGCCCACTTCCTCGGCATTCTTCAGGAAGTCGCCGGTTTCAACCACAAAATCCTGATTGAGCGATTGAAAACGCCCGACTGTCATACTCTGGTTGGCAGCTTTGATCTGCTGCGCAATTTGCAATGGGTCCACGTTGTAGGCCCGCATCCGCGTCTGGTCCAGCACCACCCGCACTTTGCGCCGCAGCCCGCCCAGCATTTTGGTGTCGGATACGTCCTCGATCTTTTTGATCTCCTCGGACAGCTCGGCGCTCAGCCGGCGCAGATCGTACGCATCGTAGTGCTCGCTCCAAAGCGTCAACGTCAGAATCGGCACATCATCGATGGATTTGGTTTTGATGAGCGGGAAGCTGTTGGGCCCGGGCATCTTATCCATATTCTTCATAAGCACGGCCCAGAGCTTGACCAGGCTTTCTTCGGTGTCCTCGCCGACATAGTAGCGCACGGTGATGAGCGCAAAGTCCGGCATGGAAGTCGAGTAGATATACTCGACGCCGTGTATTTCATTGATGATTTTTTCCAGCGGTTTGGCGACGCGCTCTTCCACTTCTTTGGCGCTGCCGCCCGGATAGGGCACGAAGATATCGACCAGCGGCACCACGATCTGCGGCTCTTCTTCGCGCGGTGTCAGAAAGGTCGCGAAAATGCCGATGAGCAGCGCTGTCAGCATAAGCAGCGGTGTGAGCTTGGAGTCGATAAAGGCACTGGCCATGCGGCCTGCGATACCAGCTTTCATTGTACCACCTCCACGCGCTGACCGTCAACGAGTTTGCCAGCATGCTCGGCTACCACGGTTTCGCCTTCATTCAAACCCGAGAGAATATCGACCATGCTGCCCTGCTCGCTACCGGTACGCACCCAGCGCAAGCGCGCGTGCATGTCGTCGCCAACCACAAACAAGCCGGTGAGCTGGCCGCGCCGGAAAACCGCGCTTTGCGGCACGGGCAGAGCATACGCGCCGGAGCCGCCCATGAGCACACGGGCAAACATGCCGCTCTTG
>CAZVSL010000524.1:0-4642 GCA_964629935.1 uncultured Calditrichaceae bacterium
GGCCGCCATATTTTGCTCAGCCATGAGCCTGTAGCCCAGCCGGTTGAGCTGGGGTTCGCTGAAGTCATAGTCTCCGGCCCGATTCGCCTTCAGCGCTTTGTACTTTTGCATCGCTGTTGCAACGCCATCCTGCTGGATGCTTTCATGGAGCACCTCAGCAATGCCTGGCTTGTCCTGCTGCTGCAGGGCAAGACATGGAAGCGGCGCCGCGGTAAGCGTCAGCAAAACCGCCAGCAAATATGGTAATCGCGCCGGTCGTATCATAGAACCTTCTCCCGGGTTGTTATGTTTTTCACGAGTGACTTTATTGCAAGGGAAGGATAAATATGAGAAATGAGAAGAAGAATAGCACCGGAAAAAGTGTGAACCGGCGGCTGTGTCTCGTGAGCGGTCTTATTTATGGATAAATGCCGGAGTCCATAGGCTGCGCTTTAATTATCTTGAAGGAGATGTTCACAACTGATCCACCTGCCATCACGAGTTGAATAGCAACGCCTGCCTGACCTGGGTGACAAATTGCACACTAAGCAAGGAAATCAGGGCGACACAAATTACGCCAAAAAACAGGATATAGGAAAAACTATATCCGCCGTCGATCAGCAGACCGAAGAACAGAGGGCTTAGCGCTGTGCCCAGAACCATCAACGTGCTGAAGACGCTTCTGATGCCGCCCAGGTTTGCGCTGCCATAAATCTCGGCGATCGCCGCCGTTTTTACGGTCGCCGCCAGACCGACGGAAACACCGGTCAGGAACAGGTAAATCAGACCAGCATAGATATGTTCCACAAGTAACAAGACGAGCAGGCCGGTGAGGAAAGGAAGCAAGTACAGCGGCAGCAGACGCACAGCGGAATATTTATCGATCAAGCGTCCGCTCAGCAATGAGAACACTGATCTGCCGATCGCAAATCCCAGAAAACAAAAAGATAGCCACTCGATGTCCCAATTCTTGAAGTCAGCCAGTGTAGACTGATAAAAAAACAACCCGGTGACAAGAAAAGGAAGCACAATCGAGTTGAGAGCCAGCAAGTAGAAAGGTTTGTCTTTCAGGAGGCGTCTGCGTGAAAACTCATCCCCATCTGCTCGTGGCCCGGTTTCCGAGTCTTCTTGCCTGCTTTTGGGAAACACAAACCAGATAAACGGAATCAAGAGCAGGGCCACGGCAGCAGAATTTGTGAGCAATGAATTTCGCCATCCTGCATAGGCGATGATTAGACTCACCAGGACCGGGAACAGGCCCTCACCGCTGGAATAGCCCAAAGATGTGATGCTCAGAGCCTTGCCGCGGGTTTTGTCAAAGAACTTTGATATCGTGGTACTGGAAATGTGACTTAATAAGCCCTGGCCGGAAAACCGCAATCCCAACAAGCCTATGAAAATCATGGCGACATGGCTCGAGAACGCCATGATCATGCATGAAGCCATCAACAAGACGGCAGACCAGGTTGTATATTTTCTCAAATCGGTATTGTCGATCAGTTTGCCAAAATAGATCAACATCAGGGCACTGCCAACAGTCGCGACGGCGTACAACCCGCCGAAATAGGAGTTGGACAATTGGAAGTCATCCATGATTTTGGGAACATACAAAGAGAGCAAAAATGTCTGCCCGAAGCTGGAAAAGAAGGTGAGTATAAAACCAAATGAAATGAGTCTTTTGTTGTTGAGAAAAAATTTGATATAATCCATTCCTATCCTTGTTGCGCTGCGCATGTAATACAAAAATCCGTATAAGGAATAGCCGTTAGTCGATTCAGTGCGATGTCATTTCCACATTTGACACATTTGCCATATTCATCGGTATCGATTTTCTCCAGGACGTTCTTGTAGCTCTGCAAGGTTGCCCGTTTGCTGTTCAGAGCTGCATCGACGATTGCTTTGTTGTTGATGGCGTCCATCCTGGACAATCGGCCATAGGCGTTATCCGGCGAGATCGGTTTGGCGGCAGCTTCAAGACGCTCGAGGTCTGTTTCCAATTCCTCTATCTGTTGCATGATTGCATCTTTGATCTGCTTCTTATCATTTTTGTCCATGACGTACTCCTTAAAAAAGATCCTGCAACATTAGCGTTTGCTCATTATGTTCAATCGATGACAAAAACGTTGCGTTGGGACATTTTTCCGTCGCCGACCTGTAGGCAAATTGTGTGTCTGCAATAAACACCAGGTTCTTATCTTTGTCGAAATAGAGATTTTCCGAATACAGGGTTTCAAGATGGTCGATGTCTGCCGGAGAATCGTATTTCACCCAAAACGCTTTGAATGCGGGCATGTGCAGAAATTCTACTCTTGCGCCGTATTCATTGAGCAGCCTGTATTTCAGGACATCGAATTGCAGCTCTCCGACCACGCCCACGACTTTTTTGTTGCCCAATTCGCGGGTGAAAAGTTGCGCCAGACCTTCATCGGTCAGATATTGAATGCCTTTCTCCATCTGCTTTGATTTGAAAGGGTCGAGATTACGTACAACTCTGAACACCTCCGGCGAGAACCGCGGCACGCCTTTGAACATGAAAGTCTTGCCTTCGGTCAGGGTGTCACCGATGTTGAAGATACCGGAATCGTATAAACCGATAACATCGCCGGGGAAAGCCTCCTCAAGCAGCGATTTGTTTTGCGCCATAAACGAGGCCGGGTTGGCGAACTTAAGCTGCCGGTTCAGCCTCACATGATGATAAAACTTGTTTCTTTCAAATCTGCCTGAACAGACTCGCAGGAAAGCAATGCGGTCCCGGTGTTTCTGGTTCAGGTTTGCATGAATCTTGAAAACAAAGCCGCTGAATTTTTTGTCACCCGGAGCGACACTGCCGTTGGTTGTTTGCCTTTTTTGGGGCGGTGGCGCAATTTCAATAAATGTGTCCAGCAGCTCCTTGACGCCAAAATTATTCAGGGCGCTGCCAAAGAAGACCGGCGCCAGTTGGCCGCGCAGGTATTCCTCGCTGCTGAAATCTTCATAGATGCCATCTATCAATTCGATATCGTTTCTCAGTGTTTCTGCCTCTGTGCCGAATGTTTCATCCAAACCGGGATCAGCTAAGCTGTTGAAAACGCGTACGTCTTCTTCCACTCTTGATTTGCTGGCTCTATAAAATGCAAAAGAGTTCTTGTAAATATTGTAAACGCCTCTGAACCTGGAACCCATACCCAGCGGGTAGGTTAGAGGTCGGACTTTGATCGAAAGTTTTGCTTCCAGCTCATCCAATAATTCGATTGGGTGCTTACCCTCTCTGTCGAGCTTGTTGATGAAGATGATGACCGGCGTATTTCGCATCCGGCACACCTGCATCAATTTTTCCGTCTGTTCCTCGACGCCTTTGACACAATCGACAACGAGAATAACGCTATCCACAGCAGTCAAGGTTCTGTACGTGTCTTCAGCAAAATCTTTGTGACCGGGTGTGTCCAGAAGATTGATCTTGCGCCCGTTATAGCCAAAACAAAGAACAGAAGTCGCAACGGAAATACCTCTTTGCTTTTCAATTTCTAAAAAGTCAGATGCCGCCGTCTTCTTTATTTTATTGGACTTGACGGCGCCCGCAATCTGGATTGCGCCGCTGTAAAGGAGCAGCTTTTCTGTAAGAGTCGTTTTGCCGGCATCCGGGTGACTCATGATTGCAAATGTCTTGCGCTTTCTTACTTCGGAGACGATTGACACTTTCGCACCTGTTTATTTAAAATTGACCAAACTCTTTGGGAACGGAAAAAGGCGAGGTAGCAGGGCTCAGCGCCCTTTTTTCTATCAAATCGGACGGAATAGATGTCTCATAATTCCACACATAGCATAGACTTTATTTTATGCTTGTTTATGTTTTTTGTTCCGAAATAATTCTATGAAACTGAAATTTTTACTGTTCCCGCAAGTTCAGGGAAAGCCCAATACTCCATATCCGCTCTGTGTTGAAAACATTCAAACCGTTCTGCTCATACTGCAGTATCACGCGTGCCCTTGTTTGCAGTATCGGCGCAGCCGGCCCGAACAGCAGATAAAACTTCAATGCGTGGCGGAATGTCTGCTTCGGCACATCGCTGAGAAAGCTGCTCCAGCCCAACCCAATGAAATATGAGTTCGGCGGATTGCTCATAAGCGGGAAGTTGAACGCCAGTTGCCAGTCATCGCTGTTGTCCAGCAGCCGGCCATAGTTGAGCTGAAAGTCCAGAAGCAGGAAGGCAATATCTGCGGAGATGATTCGGTCGGAAAGTCCGGCGTCCAGCCGTTGCGTGTAGGTGAGCCGGCGCAGCCAGACAACGGACCCGAATGGCGCGTAGAGTGAAATCTGAGCCGCCGGCGCTGCGAAATC
Organism: uncultured Calditrichaceae bacterium; assembly: GCA_964629935.1. Classification (GTDB taxonomy): domain Bacteria; phylum Zhuqueibacterota; class Zhuqueibacteria; order Oceanimicrobiales; family Oceanimicrobiaceae; genus CAZVSL01. The sequence goes on from CAZVSL010000524.1 coordinate 4,298, forward strand.
GCCGGGCGCGTCCTGTCTGAAGCTCAGACCCAAACGCGCCCGCTTTAGAAAGCCTCCCTGCAATCGCGTCGAACCCAGAGTCAGATAGTGGGAAGCAAGGGCGTCGCCGCTGACGCGCAGGGCGCTGTTGTATGTGACGGGAGCATGATTATAGTCTGCGGCGCTCCACCAGCGCTGAGAATTGACATCGAACAACGTCGGGCTGCTCATCATGGAGATTTGATCTGTGTCGTAATGCACGGAATCGCCAGCCGTTGTTTGCCGTGCCGCCTTCTGAAACGCCCGATTGAAATCGTGCTTGCCGCCGCGCCAATGCGGGTTCTTCCGGCCAACAAAGCTGAACCA
>CAZVSL010000525.1:0-4641 GCA_964629935.1 uncultured Calditrichaceae bacterium
GACTGCCGTGTTTATCTTGCTAAGAAAGCATTCGCTGCTCTCTTTTGGCTTGCCTCCAGGACCGAGGCCTAGAGCAAGAGAATGGTGTTAGAATCAAAGTGTAGATTCAGAGATGTACAGAAGAATCTCCACTGACGTCAGGAGAATTCCCAGGTATAGAATGCAGATATTGGCGTAAAATTTCGGAGAATGTAGCAAATCGGAGACGAAATGTCAAAAAAAAAAGCGCTATGTTGTTTTGGTAGGTAAAGTCCAAACCTGCCATTCTATGACAAAAATCTTACGCCCGACAAAAATAACTTGACTTTAAAGTCATCATTTTGTATTGTTGGTGTACATTTAGTCACGTAATAAATTCGTTCACCCATATTATTATAAATTAAAGGAAAAAGCGCTATGAAGCCATTAACCGACAAACAGAAAAATGTGTTAAGGCTCATTGCGGAGAAGGTCAACGAGGCCGGTTTCCCACCGACTTTGCAGGAGCTTGCCGATCAACTTGGCGTCGCGTCAAAAAATGCTGTTTTGAAGCATTTGAATGCGCTGGAGAAGAAAGGCTATATCGGCAAACGCGAGGGCGGCGCGGCGCGTGGTATTCGCATTCTGGAGCCGATGGGATTTCTGGAAGGTCCGGATACACACAATTTGCCTGTAGTTGGCTCCGTACCCGCCGGTTCGCCCCTGTTGGCTGAAGAGAACGTCGAACGCTACCTGACCATTCCGAAAGAGCTGCTGCCGAGCCGCGGTGACTATTTCGCTTTGAAAGTGCAGGGAGACAGCATGATCGAGGCCGGCATCTTTGAAGGCGATCTGGTTGTGGTGCAATCGACCAATGTGGCGAACAACGGGGATATCGTCGTGGCCTTAATCGGCAACGAGACCACGGTAAAGCGGTTCGTCATCGAAGGCGGCACGCCCTATCTGCGCCCGGCGAATTCGAGATATACGGACATTCATCCGACGGAGGAGTGGTCGGTTCAGGGGAAGGTGGTGGCGCTTATCCGTCAGTCGGTGAATTAGAGCAGATAGCTCCGTGCCTTCGTCACCAGGAGACCTGGGCTCGCGATGACGATTGCGGATTCACCGGTGACGGAGGCCACCGGGCTATGCAGTGAATATCCAAAGCGGCAACGCCTCAGCGCCGGGTCAGAAAACGTATACCTTATACCTTATACCCTATACCTTATACCTTTACCGTCATCTTTGCCATGGCTTACGAAGAAATTCATGAACCAATCGAAGTAATCACGTTTTTTGAGCAGGGCAAATTACATCCACTGCGATTCAAATGGAACGGCGAGGTGTACAAAATAACGCAGGTAAACAGTCACTGGTCGGTGCAGGATGGTTTCAGCAAACGCTATCACTTTTCGGTTACCGCCAACACGCCGGACTGCTATGAGCTCATCTTCGACACAGCGGATTTCAATTGGCAGTTAGCACGCGTTTATTTAGAAGGATAGAATTTTCGTCCAAACTCCATTTCATCCCCCCATCCCTCAAGCTCCGCCCCTGAATAATTCAGGGGCGGGTTTTTTACTCTCTGAACTTGCCCATAGGATCAGTGAACTGAAAAATCAAGACGAAATAGTCTTTTCGACATGAAAGTAGCGCAAATTGTGCACACTGTGAGCATGATTTTCTAAATCTAAGAAAAAGCAGCTACCAGGATAAGCTTTGCTCCTGCACAAATCACATTCAAAACAATCTGTTACGAGTAAAAGTCATAAGCTGGCAAACTTCTTGCTTAACAAAAGTTTGCATTTATGATCATAGATCAAAAAATGGCCCTGCTCAGATGACGACAGACTATCTTCGCATTCCTGGCAAAGATCAAATAAACGGACTGATTGCATGAAGTGTTTGTGGAAAACGACTTTTATAGCAGCGCTGCTGCTCGCGCCAAGACTCTTTTCCCAGACGTGGCATTGGCTTGAAAAACCTGAGGTCCTGAACCCCAGCGGTATCGAGGTAAGGGATAACGTCACGCCGTTTCAGGTTCTGGATTGGGATGAAGATGGTCGGTGGGATCTGATACAAAACAGCGATGGCAATTTTGAATTGTTCATCCAGCAACCCATTTCAAATCAATTTCACAAATCGAACTCTGTCGACTTTCCTCAAATCGGCTGGACTTATCTTTACCCCGGTTACAGGTTGGCCAAGAACTTCACGTATATAGATTGGGATTCGGATGGCTATTTTGATTTGGCGGCGGACAGTTCCTTGTTTTGGTGGAATAATGGCACCAATGCAAATCCTCGCTGGCTGAAGGATGACAGCATACTTTCAGGCGTACCATTGGGAAGAGACTTTTCATTCGCAGATATTGATGGGGATCACGATTGGGAGGTGATTCTTCAAGATCATTTTTCCCAACACTCTTTTGTTTATCGAAACACAGGAGATAACCTCAGTCCGCAATGGCAGTTGCTGGACACTCTGGAGGCAGAAGGCTTTGGCTATAAGTTCAGCAACCTGGATGGTGATAGCTTGATCGACCTGATATCAATCCAATACATACCCGCAGATCCGGGGAGCCATCTAAGTCTGTTTTTTTGGCAAAACCACGGAAGTACATCTATACCAGAGTGGCGCGTGGCTGATTGGTTTTCTTTCTTTTGGTCTGCTTTTGTTGGCGGCCAACCATACTATAGTTTATTTGATTTCGATAGCGACAACCGTTTTGATCTCATGAAAAATGACTGGATGCGGCATCTGGCCATCCACCTGAACAAAAGCCAGGATGACATGCCTGCATTTCAAGACACTGCTGACTTTGTTTATGGTGCGATAAATGGTGAAGCCAATGCAAGACCTTATTTTTTTGATGTTGATGAGGATGGACTGCGGGACTTGATCCTGTTCGAGGATTTCTGGACATTTTTTACGTTTGGCACAAGATTCCAGGAGGGAAGAAATACCGTTTACCAAAATCTAAATGGCCGGTTTGAACCAGCTTCCACAATCGAAAAAAAAATTCCGCAACCATTCCGACATGGGTACAATCCCACTTTTAAAAAGGGGATCACGATCTCCTTTGCGGATGTTGATAGAGATGAAGATACGGATTTCATAGCAAGTTACATATCCGTCGACTCACAAAACGCCGCATTGTCGACTGGCTTACTCTATTTCAAAAATCATGGCGTAAATTCCGAGCAACAATGGCAACCTGACTCAACCCAGTTTGCCTATTTTTTGCAGCCAGACTCCATGTTTTACGATCCACATTTAGTCGATTTTGATGATGATGACGATTTTGATCTCTTTCTGCAAAAGGATGAGGAGTATCGCTTCTACGAAAGACTGAACACAATGGAAGAAAACTGGCAACGAAACATGACGTGGGAAATCGGCATCGAGAATCTGAATCAATACAGCGCAACTTTCTCTGATTTGACACGCGATGGCAAGCCCGAATTGATTTTCGGGTGCTCAGACGGCACGCTGATAATGTACGAAAATATTGGCACAGAAAACAAGTTTGAGTGGAAATTAGCCGAAGACGCTTTTTCAGGCGTTCAAGTCGACTCGCTTGCTGTGCCTGCATTTTCCGATATTGACGAGGATGGTCAGCCAGATTTGTTCATGGGCGATGCTGATGGGCGTTTGTTTTATTATGAAAACACCTCAATTGTTGATGCTGTTCGTGAATCGACTGGGACAACGAAAGCATTTCAACTGGCTCAAAACTATCCGAATCCGTTCAATCCATCGACCACCATCAGATTTTCCGTGCCAATTGCAAGCTTAGTTGAGATCGCCATTTACAACACCCTTGGCCAAAAAATCAAAGTGCTGGCGGAGAGATCATACTTGCCAGGTCAATATTCTGTAATCTGGGACGGCCGAAATGAAGCAAATCAACTTGTTGCAAGCGGTGTCTATATTTGCAAATTGTCTGCAAACTGGGGATCGTTTTTTCGGAAGCTCACGTTTCTGAAATAATTGCTGAATCATTCAAGGCAAGCACAACTCTCTTGCCAGAACGAAGTCCATAACCGAGACACTTTCCACTAACCTGAAAAATTCATAACCTTGGCTTAATCCTGCGGTCAGACTTCAACAAACATGGCTGCCTGCTCCGCTGTTGTTGAGCGGAGACTTACCTTAAGCAAAGCGCACTTTCATGAATAAGTCGGGCTAAATCCGCGACTTTACCTCATCACACAATTTCCTCGCGTCCTGCGCTGTCGGCGCCTCCGCAATCACCCTGATTATGGGCTCGGTGTTGGAGGGCCGGATATGAACCCATGACTGGTCAAACAGGATTTTCACACCGTCGATCAGATCCAGTTTTTCATTCGCATAGGCCTCGCGAATGCGTTCGAGGGCCGTCTGCGGCTCGATGTTTTCAAGCTCGACTTTGTCCTTGGTGATGACGTAATTGGGCAGCGTATCGTTTAATTCGCTGAGAGCGCCGCCAAATTCTGCCAGATGCTGTAACGTCAGCACGATTCCGGCGGGGGCGTCGCGTCCAAGGTGAAGCTCCGGCAAGATGACGCCGCCGTTGCCTTCACCGCCTATCACTGCACCCACTTCGCGCATTTTTTTAGCAACGTTGATTTCGCCCACTTTGGTACGAATCACCTCAACGCCCGCGGCTCTAGCCACATCATCGTTGGCGCGCGAGGTCGA
>CAZVSL010000526.1:0-4641 GCA_964629935.1 uncultured Calditrichaceae bacterium
ACCGAGTCGCCGACCAAGAGCGCGCCGGTGAGCACAGCGGCAGCCACAGCCGCGCCGAAAATGACCGCCAGGTTGATTCGCCAATAGTGAATTAGACTTCGACGCACTTGCCCTCCTGCAACTCAAATCTGCGTTCGAATCGGTTTGCTAATTCCAGGCTATGGGTGACCACGATCAGGATGTTCTGCTCATCTTTATGCAGCTCAAAGAAAAGATCGGCAACGGAGCCGGCAGTCTTTTGGTCGAGGTTACCGGTAGGCTCGTCACACAGCAACAGGTTCGGCTGATTGACAAGCGCCCGTGCAATGGCAACCCGCTGCCGTTCGCCGCCGGATAGCTCTGCTGGCCGGTGTGTTATGCGCTCTGAAAGGCCTACCTTCTCGAGCAAGATAGCAGCCCGGTTCTCCGCCTCCTGCTGGCCGTTCGGGAAAGCCATGGTCGGGAGCAGCACATTTTCCAATACATTGTATTGCGGCAGCAGATGATGGCCCTGGAATACAAAACCGATCTGCTTGTTGCGAAATTTGGCCAAATCCGGCTCAGACAAGACTGTCGGATCCTGGCCATTGATTTCGAGATGGCCCTTAGTTGGCGTATCGAGGGTACCGATGAGATGCAGCAACGTGCTTTTGCCACAGCCAGAGGGCCCGGTTACTACGACGGCATCTCCGGCAGCAAGCTCGAAATCGATGCCTCTGAGCACCTCGAGGGGCTGCTCAGGCGTGCCATAGTTTTTGTTAACATCCTGAAGTCTAAGGGAAGTTGTCATGGTTGTTTGCCTGGGTTATCTACTATCCTTGACGTCATTAACCACCAAGACACTAAGATACACCAAGGAGCACAAAGTTCAGGGAAAATAGGTTATCGGGGTAAGATGATTTATCATTATAGTATATGGTTTCCTTGTGACTCTTCGAGTGTCTTCGTGTCTTTGTGGTAACCAATGTGTTCTAAGTTTCTTCTATTTTTTGCGCCAGCTCTGGCGGGATTGGGATGGCGCGAATGGGCTCGCCGGGATTGCAAATGCAGCATGCCGATGACATTTGTCCACGTGCGACCAATTCACCATTGTGCCTGAATTCAAATGTGTAGGTCATGGACTTGCTGCCCTTGCGCGCCACCTTGAGGTGGATGTCTACCACATCTTCAAATTTGAGCGGTCTCACATATTCGCACGAAGCGGCAAGTCGCGGCCAGCCGATCTTGTTGCCATCGATGGTGGTGGAAACGCTGGTACCGAGCGAGTTCAGAAACTCATGCTCGGCGGTTTCCATAAACACAAAGAACCGGGCAAAATGCACGATGCCCGCCAAATCGGTATCGGCGAACTCAATTTTGCGTCTGGTTTTGTAGTGGCATGCCATTCTTCCGCCTACTTTGCCGGTTCGCCGGGGTTCACAACTTCAGCAACCGGAGCAGCCTTCCTCACCGTGGGAGGTCCCGGCTTGTATAATGTCACGAGGCAGCCGCCGAGCGCCGCAAGCAAAATGCCGGCGACAAACTGCCAGCGCAGCGTGCCAAAGCCGCCAGCCGGTGGATGAATCGCCAGGGCAACGATAGCATTTACGATCGGTGCTCCCGCAAAGATAATCGACATCACCACGCTGGGGGCGCCTTTTGCGCCAAACGCGAGCAGCACAAAGAATGCTCCGAGTGCGCCGGCGATGCCCGCTAACAGGGACCAGGTCATACCTTTACCGGTAAATGTCCAGGTGGCGCCGTTGAGCCACAACACGACTGCGGGCGCCAGCACTGCCGTGAGCAAATATGCGATGCCGACAAACAAGAATGCCTTGTATCTGCCATTGACCGGATCACCCATACTGAGCTGCCCCGTATGAAGCAGAATGCCATAAAGTCCCCAGAAAAATACCGTAAGCAATGCAAAAAACAGCCAGGTCATGCCTGGCTGAGCTGTCTCAGATGCTGCCATTTATTTCTTCCTTTCCATGACGTTTACATGGACGTTTACCAAACCTAAAAGGTTTGGTAAAACGTGTATTATGGATATAGTGAAATGGATCAGCTCACGATGGACTTCGGCGAGTCTAATGCTGCCTCAGATATATTGCGAGTTTGCTGCACAAATTCCTCATAGACCTCAACTGTCGACTGTGCCATTTTCGCAGCGCTAAACTCACGATGCACACAATCGTGGCCTGCTTTACCGTATTTCACGCGCAATTCGCGGTCAGAAATCAATTGGTCCAGCGACTGTACGAGCGAATCAACGGATTCGGGTTCGCATAAAATGCCACCGCCGGACTTTTCGATATACTCGGGGAAATTACCGTGATTCGGCACCACTACGGGCAAGCCGTTTGCCATTGCCTCCAGTACGGACAGTCCTTTGGACTCGCGGTACACGGTCGGCAGAGCAAAGATATCCACGCTGCTCAGGAACGCGAGTTTGCCCAAACGGTCGACTTCGCCGGCATAGTCAAAGGCATCGTGAATGCCCCATTGCTGCATCTTTTGCACCTGCTCCTTGAAGTATGGTTCATCTTTCTTGCCAAGATAGCCGGCCGCATGCAGCCGGATGGAACCGGCCCCATGTTTCAACCAGAGCTTGTGAAACGCATCCACCAGCAAGTGGAAGCCCTTCTCCGGACAAATGCGGGCAAAATAGCCTATGACAAGCGGCCTTTGATCCCGGCGCTCCATCAGGCCATAGCCATCAAGTGTTATTCCGAGGTAAACCTTGTGAATTTTTTCTCGGGATAACTGCAAATACTGCGACATGAAATCTGCGTAATAATCGCTGGTCACGATCAGCGCATCGACATCCTGAATTTTCTCACGAATGAGCTCCTTTGCCTGCGTCTTATAAGGCTCGATCAGTCCTTCCAGAAACAAATCCTCGCCCTGAGCGCCACAGATCACCGGAATGCTCAGCTCTTGCTTGATTTCGCGGGCAAAGCCAACGATGAGGGAATGATTCAGATGCACGATGTCGGGCTTGTACTCATCCTTGAGCCAGCGCACCAATTTTTCGATCTCCTTGCGCTGGTTACCTTCCTCACCACGCAGCATGGATACGGTCATTTTACCAAGCTGCCGCGCATTGGTTGAGGCGCTGAATCTGGAAATCCAATTCAGAACGGCCTTGCTGTTGAGCAGATTGTCGATAAACACAGGTGTGTGCCGGAAGAGACCGATCTTCTCCTGGAGATAGACATTCAAACCACCCAGGAAGACGCGATCGACGCTGACATTTTCCTCGTCAGTCTTGATGGGCGTATAGGTCGGAATAAGAGCGATGTCGTGGCCCGACTTTTGGATGGCGGCAGCGATGGTATTATCGTGGATGCAAGTGCCGCACACCATTCCTGCGGCGCCGGTGGCAATATAGGCAATTCTCATGAGCTGTTTTTAGCGTACATTCGTATTTCGAACATATCTGGTTTCTACCTGGCTAATGTCCATCCGGGAAACTCCAAGTAGGCTGTCATTCCGGCATGCTGCAAGGAATCCGCGGGAATAACGAAAAGGCCGAGTTTCCGGATGGACACTGGCTATAGCTAGCTCTAGCTAAGGGAATTTAGGAAAATGTATGAAATTATCAAGCCATTCGGTTCTTGTCGGAAATTCCTTGTTTACATCGCATCTTGTGGACGAACGACAGGCTCCGGTCCACTGCTTTTCACCGCTACGCCAGCACCGCCATGAGCTGGAAAGAATTTCTCCACCAATCGCTTTTCCGGAACTGACGACAACAGAGAGCCGATCCCCATGCAAAGCGCCGATATCAGAAAAATAGCCGCCACTGGCATGATGCCGGTATCGCCGATGGTATAACCCGGACTCTGCCAGCCCTGAACAAAGAGATAGACCCAGGAAAGGGCTGTCCCCACAATCGCAGCGGCAGCGCCTTGCCAGGTGCTCCGTTTCCAGAATAAGGCGGCTAGCAAGATGGGCAACAACGACGTAAATCCCGTGAATGACCAGATCGCCAGTTTAAAAATGCTGCGATTGGCCACAAGCGAGAGCACATAAGTTATGACTAACACCGCAACCACAAAAAACCTGCCAAACAGGATTTGCTGCTTTTCCGACAACGGTTTGCGCGTACGGAAGCGCTTGACGACATCGTGTGTGAACATGGCGCCGAGGGCCAGCACCTGCGAATCCAACGATGACATGACAGCAGCAAACACGCCGGCAGCGAGCATACCTGCAAGCACACCGGGAGCATAGCGCCCAATCATTTGCACCAGGATGGAATTCGCCTCAGGCCCACGCAGGCCCGGAAACTCGATGCTGCCAAGCACGCCGAGCAGTATGCTTGGAATCCAGACAACAGCCACGCACAACGGGTAAAACATGATCGCATATTTGAACGTCTCAGCACGCCTGGCCGAGAGCCAGTGCATGAAAATGTGTGGAAACATGCCCACAGAAAGCGGAATCAGCATGTAGGTCAAAAACTTGAGCGGCTGAATCTCATCTCCCAGCATTAACAACTCCGGATTGTTCTGCGAAACCCGGATCAGTGCGCTTTGCAAGCCGCCGAGTTTGTTGACAATCACGAAAAAGGTCACGGCTCCCAGCGTCATGAACACCAGCGTCTGAAAAGTATTCGCCCAGGCTGTGCCGCGCAGGCCGCCATAGGTGACATAGGTCAGGATAACCAGGCAAACC
>CAZVSL010000527.1:0-4641 GCA_964629935.1 uncultured Calditrichaceae bacterium
TACAGACATGGAATATGAGCGCAACAAAGAGCGCTACGCTTTCTTGCGCTGGGGACAAAAAGCATTCAAGAATTTTCGCGTCGTGCCGCCTGAGACCGGCATCTGCCATCAGGTGAATCTCGAGTATCTCGGCAAGGTTGTTTTCTCGGAAGAAAGAAATGGCCGCCGCTATGCTTATCCTGACACGCTGGTTGGAACTGATTCTCACACTACCATGATCAACGGCCTTGGCATTGTTGGATGGGGCGTCGGCGGCATCGAAGCCGAGGCTGCCATGCTGGGCCAGCCCATCTCCATGCTCATTCCCGATGTGGTGGGCTTCAAGATCACGGGCGAGCTGGTGGAAGGCGCAACAGCCACGGACCTGGTGCTGGTGGTAACCCAAATGTTGCGCAAACATGGCGTGGTCGGCAAGTTCGTCGAGTTTTTTGGTCCCGGCCTGAGCCGGCTGAGCCTGGCAGACAAAGCGACTATTTCAAATATGAGCCCGGAATACGGCGCAACCATCGGGTTTTTCCCGGTGGACAACGAGACGCTGGAGTATCTGCGCTACACCGGTCGCGACCCCCAGCAAATAAAACTGGTTGAGGTTTATTGCAAAGAGCAAGGCCTGTTTCGTACAGATGAGACGCCGGATCCCGTTTACTCCGACGTCCTGGAGCTGGACCTGGCAACGGTCGAGCCCTGCATCGCCGGTCCGAAACGACCGCAAGACCGCATCAATCTGACAGAATCCAAGAAAGCATTCCTGGATATATTACCGGAGCTCAAGGTAGACGGCACGCGTGATACGGCAACGGTTAGCGCCAACGGACAGGGTACATTCGAGATGCATAACGGCTCTGTGGTCATTGCCGCAATCACGAGCTGTACCAACACCTCGAATCCCTCCGTTATGATCGGCGCCGGCCTGCTTGCGAAAAAGGCTGTCGAGCGCGGTTTGCAAACCAGACCATGGGTTAAAACCAGTCTGGCACCCGGCTCAAAAGTTGTAACCGACTATCTCAAAGAATCCGGACTTATCAGTTATCTGGAGCAGCTCAAGTTCAACATCGTTGGCTATGGGTGTACCACGTGTATCGGCAACAGCGGGCCGCTGCCGGAACCGATCGCCCGCGGTATCGCTGAGAACAAACTCGTTACCGCAGCAGTCTTGAGCGGCAACCGCAACTTCGAAGGCCGCGTCAGTCAGGAAACGCGCGCCAACTATCTCGCCTCGCCGCCGCTGGTGGTGGCCTACGCACTCGCAGGCCGCATGGATATCGATCTCTATAATGAGCCGCTCGGTGAGGATAAGAATGGCGAGCCGGTTTATATGAAAGACATCTGGCCCGATCTCAAAGAGATCAAGGATACGATCAAAACAGCAGTCAAAAAAGAACAATTCGAAAAACAGTACGCCGAGGTCTTTACCGGCGACGACCGCTGGCGCGCCCTCGAAGTGCCGGAAGGCGATCTGTACGAATGGGACGAAACATCCACATACGTGAAGAATCCACCGTTTTTTGATGGTCTCGCGCCGCAACCCGCACCGTTGACCGACATCGAGAATGCGCGGGTGCTGGTTATGGCCGGAGACACCGTAACCACGGACCACATTTCTCCAGCCGGCGTCATCGCCGAGGATGGCCCGGCCGGCCAGTATCTGATCTCACTCGGCGTAGAAAAGCGAGATTTCAACTCTTTTGGCGCCCGTCGTGGCAATCACGAAGTCATGATGCGCGGTACGTTTGGCAACATCAGACTGCGCAACCTGCTCACCCCTGGCAAAGAGGGAAGCTGGACGGTTCACCTGCCCGATAAAAGAGAAACAAACATTTTTGATGCCGCGATGCAGTACAAGAAAGAAGGCGTTTCCCTCCTGGTATTGGCCGGCAAGGAATACGGCACCGGCTCGTCGCGGGACTGGGCGGCCAAAGGCACCCGGCTGTTGGGCGTCGAGGCCGTCATTGCCGAGAGTTTCGAACGCATCCATCGCAGCAACCTGATTGGTATGGGCGTGCTGCCACTGCAATTCAAGAATGGCGAAAGCAGAGAATCGCTCGGGCTTACCGGTTATGAAGAATACGCCATCTCAGGCATTGCCGATGGACTCAAGCCGGGCAAAGAGTTGCAGGCGACCGCCACGGGTGAAGACGGCAAAAGCAAGAGCTTCAGCCTGATTTGTCGTATCGATACGCCGGAGGAGCTCAACTACTACCGCCACGGCGGCATTCTGCATTATGTGTTGCGCAGCTTGAGTAGCAGGAGCAAATCCTAATCAGGAGACATGCTGTGGATTAGATCGTTGGAGACACAGCTCATGCGCTCAGTCAAATATTTCGTCGCCGCCAGTCTTGATGGCTTCATCGCCGGACCAAACGGTGAGATAGACTGGCTCTTTCAGGATGGCGATTACGGCATGTCGGCGTTTTTTCGCTCGGTTGACACTGTTTTCATGGGCAGAAAGACGCACGATTTCGGCATCGAGCACGGCATGCCGTTCTATGCCGGAATGAAAAATTACGTCTTCACACGCTCCGGGAAAACGGCTGAGTCAGCAAACGTCGAGTATGTCTCCGGCGATCCGACGCCAATCGTGGAGCAATTGCGACAACAGCCAGGCAAAGACATGTGGCTTGTGGGCGGCGGCAGTCTGGCTGCATCTTTCTTTGAGAATGGTCTGGTGGATGAAGTCCTCGTGGCCGTACATCCGGTCATTCTGGGTTCAGGCATACCGCTTGTGCAGAGCGAAAGGCTGCGGGTCATGCTCAAACTTCTTTCGGTCAAACAGTATGACGATGGTCTCGTTGCGTTGTCGTATCGGGTACAAAAGCCGGCTTGAGGCAAAGGTCTCATTTCCGACTCGCATATTTTCTCAGCGTGGCGAGGAATCTCAATATATAAATTCGTGGCTAATCATCCACTGGAGGGAGGATCATGGACCGCCTGTTTCTAACCATTGGCGCCTTATCCGGCTTTCTATCCGTTGCCCTGGGCGCGTTTGCAGCCCACGGTCTCAAATCACGTCTCACCGGCGATATGCTGGAAATCTTCGAAACCGGTGTGCGATACCAGATGTACCACGCACTCGCCTTGCTTGGCGTAGCCTGGGCTTGCACGCGCTGGCCGGGAACGCTCACCAATAGCGCCGGCTGGCTCTTCGTAGTCGGTACGCTTATCTTCTCATTCAGTCTGTATGTGCTGAGCCTGAGCGGGATTCGCTGGCTCGGCGCCATCACACCGATCGGTGGACTGGCTTTTCTGGCAGGCTGGCTCTGTCTTGCTGTGGCTGCGTTCAGGGGATAAGCGATGCCGCATGCCATTCAAGAGAAGCCATATCTCGCCACTACGATCATCGGGGTCATCCACCGTCTCGACGACATCATTCAGCAAACCCGCGAGCAAAACAGCCGGCTGGGTTATTTTGCCACGCTCTACCGCGAAGTCACCATCAGCGTGCAGCTCGGCATCGCGGCCGGCGATTTCGAAGATGGCGCCCGCATGGAAAAGCTGGACGTCATTTTTGCCAATCGCTATCTCGAGGCTTTACACCAATTCGAAAGAGGCGGAACTCCCAGCAAGTGCTGGTTGTTCGCATTCCAATTTGCCTCAAAATGGCGGCCGTTGATATTGCAGCACCTGCTGCTCGGCATCAACGCACACATCAATCTCGACCTCGGTATCGCAGCGGCCGAAACCGCGCCGGCAGGGCAGCTCGACGATTTGAAAAATGACTTCTACAAGATCAACGCGATTCTGGCGTCATTGCTGGATGTGGCGCAGGACAAGATCAATGTGTTGTCGCACGCCCTCGGCTTGCTCGACACACTTGGCGACGAGGACGATGAGGCTCTGGTAAACTTCAGCATCGAAAGGGCACGTGATGAAGCCTGGGCTTTCGCGCAGGAGCTGTCCCAAATGACTCCCGAAGAACGCACTGCCCGCATTGCAACGAAGGATGAGGCTATCACAGAGCTGGCTCAAATCGTTGCCAATCCCGGCTGGTTCCTGAGAAGCATCTTGTTTCTGATTCGCCTGCTTGAAACCAACAGCATCCGCAAAGCGATCAACGTTCTCATCTAAACCGAAAGAAAAATATGCCCCAGAACACAGCTTGTACAGTCAAGATCATGAAGCTCAACCCGGACGCGCATTTGCCGCACTATGCGCACGTCGGCGACTCAGGTGCGGACTTGTTCTCCACCGAAGCGGTCACGCTTGCGCCCATGCAAAGGCAGGCCGTCGGCACCGGGCTGGCAGCAGAAGTGCCCCCGGGCTACGAGCTGCAAGTTCGCCCGAAGAGCGGTCTGGCCATCAAAAGCGGCATAACGGTTCTCAACACGCCCGGCACCATCGACTTCGGTTATCGCGGTGAAATCAAGGTCATCCTGGTCAATCTCAGCGAGGAAGATTATCACATTGATCGCGGCCAGAAAATTGCCCAGTTAGTGGTTGCGCCAGTGGCCTATGCTGAATTCCAGCAAGTTGAGGCGCTTTCGGATACGGCGCGCGGCGCCGGCGGCTTTGGTTCGACCGGCTTGAAAAAATCAACATAAAGACTGTTGGTGAATAATTTATGACCCAAATCGAGCGATTCATGCAAGGAAATCTTCACCAATGGGGTTGTATGAAGGGTGTTCACGCTTTAGCGTGCAATTC
>CAZVSL010000528.1:0-4623 GCA_964629935.1 uncultured Calditrichaceae bacterium
GGCTCAAATTCCACGATGGGTTTGGTAGCGATGATATCCTATCTGCCCATGCTGTTGTTCGGCATTCCTGCCGGCATTTTGGTAGACATATTCGACCGGCGCCGCCTCATGCTGATCGCGGATTTTGTGCGTGCTTTTGTGGTGATATTGTTGCCGGCGGCGTATTTTTCGGGTTCGATGACCATGGTGATGATTGTAACGGTTTCTTTTATCGTCGCCTCGTTCTCGACTATTTTCAATCCGGCGCGGGATGCAATCGTTCCGGCGCTTGTGGAGAAATCGCGGTTGTTGAATGCAAACTCTCTGATTCAGTCTACACATTTTGCGGCGATCTTGCTTGGACCGGCACTGGGTGGCGCCGTTATCGGTCTCGTAGGCGTAGCGCATTTATTTACGGTTGATGCGATTACGTTTCTGCTGTCAGCCGTGGCTGTGATGTTGATAAGGCGGCCCCTGTCTGCACTGGCGCCATCGCGATTTCGTGATTTCAGGGACCATTTCTTTGAGATTATTCGTTTTATTCATCAGCACCGCAAACTGCGATTTTTGCTGGTCTTGACAGCGGTCAATAATTTCTTTATTATGGGGCCAGCGATTGTTGGTACGCCAATTTTCATCAAGACGGTATTGCGGCAGGATGCGGTCAGCTATGCAATCGTGGAATCTTGCCTGGGAGTTGGCATGATCGTGGGCTCTGTGCTGGTCAATATACATAGCCGCTATGTGGGCAAAGCGAAGCTTCTGTTGCTCGGCATGATGTTCGATGGTTTGACGCTGATGTTGGTCTGCTGGACGCAGAGCTTGCTTGTGTTCATGATTTTGATAGCGATTCATGCTATTGGAATTCCGCATATTATCGTGACGCGGACTTCGCTGATTCAGGAGTGGGCAGAGGGCCGGCAACTGGGACGTGTGTTTAGTCTGGTGAACATGGCCGTTATCGGTATGACAGCGCTGACCACGGGCGTGACGGGGCTGCTGGCAGACA
The DNA here is from genome assembly GCA_964629935.1 of uncultured Calditrichaceae bacterium. Classification (GTDB taxonomy): domain Bacteria; phylum Zhuqueibacterota; class Zhuqueibacteria; order Oceanimicrobiales; family Oceanimicrobiaceae; genus CAZVSL01. The sequence continues at coordinate 989 of CAZVSL010000528.1, forward strand.
TCATTACGATAGAGGCTGTTTTTGGCGTTTTTGGTGCGTGCGGCATGGTGTGCGGACTGGCCGGGTTGTTGCATCGGGAGTTGAGGAATTCATGATTGCATGATTTGGTGACAGGTGGTTCCGGCGAGTTGGAGGTGGGAGGCCGGGCGCGTGGGGAGAAGGTGGAGCATGGAGGTGGAAGATGGGGGATGAAACAGAGGATGGGAGACAGAGGGGTTGGGCTGGTAAAAAAATGGTAACGGAGCGCGACCCCGCAGGCCCGTTGGGCCGCCGTGCTGCGGGCAAAGAGCCTGGCGTTCAACCCGGAGTTGGCGCAGCGCGATTTTGGTAGCGACTACAGACGCGGGCCTACGGGCTGAGGAGGCGTGCGGAGTCCGCGGAGGACCCCGCAGGACCGCCCTGCGGAGCGATTCTATGGTAACAGTTTGTGCCAGGCTGCTGCCGGGAACTGCGGTTGCGAGGCACTGCGGGCCGAGGAGGCCGGAGCGGTTCATAACTATGAAACAAGGCAATGGAGAAATAAAGAGCCATGGCTAGGGGAGTGCTCAAAAAGATCAAACCTTTTTTACGAAAGCGTCAATCTGGCGCGCGCGCAACTGCTCAAACTCTGAATCCGGTTCATTATTATCGTCAGGTCATCAAAGCCAGGCCGCGGTTATCGGCGGAAGCGTTTGCCAATGATGAGATAGCGCAGCGGGAGCAAATTCTCGGGTTGTGCCGCAAGCGTTTGAGCACTGAGATGGTTGGGTTGCTTGCAGAGCTCCATGCCGAGAGTGATGACTGTGTTATCCGGTCTGCTCTGGCAAGAAAAATTCATGAGCTGCGCCGGGGCTATCTGCAATCTCACAAGGAGTACTCAGACCGTCGCCTGATCATGCTTGCAGAGCGGGATAATCTGTTTGACAAGTGGGAGGGAATTTATATATTAGGTTGTTTTGGCGGGTCCGAGGCGTTGCGTTTCGCCAGAGCTCGGTTGCAAGAAGAGACTGATTCCGTGCTCAGGCAGGCGCTGCAACAGGCAATCTGCAGAATAGAAAGGACTCAGGAGAAAAAGAAGCGGGAGCGAGGTTTTTGATGCCGAAAATGGAAAAGAAAGAACGAGGTTATTCTTCCTTTTCCATTTTTGTTTGTGTTAATCCATGAACTCCACGGATAGAATTTTGAATTTCTTTATGCCTCTTGGGAGCTGGACTTCAACTTCATCGTCTTGTTTGTGATTGATAAGCGCTTTGGCCAGCGGCGTTTGATAGCTGATGATGCCATTGTCGATGTCGGATTCTCCTTCACCCAAAATAGTATAGTGGAGTTCTTCCCCGGAATTCAGGTCGCGGATGTGTACACGCTTGCCCAAAGTGATTGTATCCGGCGGCAAGTCAGCTCTGCGAATGATTTGGGCATTGGCAAAACGCTCCTGCAATTGTCCGAGCTTTGCCATGTAGTTGGCCTGTTTTTCTTTGGCAGCTTCATATTCGGCGTTTTCGCGTAGATCTCCATGTTCACGCGCTGTTGCAATTTCTTTGGCGATATCTTGTTTCAGATATTTTTCTAACTTGTCTATCTCTTGTTTTATTTTTTGATACCCCTTCTCTGTGAAGTAATATCTTTTCATTCGCCAACTCCTTAAAAAGCTTAGGTAAGTTCCAACTCCTTAGAAAGACTGAATATACAAAATCTTTAATGTGATTTCAATAGCAGCATGAAGTTAGAACAAAAATTCAGATCGAGATTTTGTCAGAAGCTCATAGACTGGTATCGCGAGAATCGTCGCGATCTACCCTGGCGCAGAACCAGCGATCCTTATAAAATTTGGATTTCGGAGATCATGCTGCAACAGACTCAGGTTGACACAGTGATTCCTTACTACAATCGATTTCTGAAAATGTTCCCCGATCTTGAGACGCTGGCACGGGCGCCGCTTTCGAAAGTGTTGAAAGCGTGGGAGGGCCTTGGCTATTATGCGCGTGCCAGGAACCTGCATGGCGCGGCTCAGGCCATTGTCAGAGACAGGCGCGGCGCCATGCCGTCAACACATGACGCGCTGCTGGCTGTCCCGGGGATCGGCCCGTACACGGCTGCGGCACTGGCCAGTATTGCTTTCAATGAGAACTATCCTGTGGTAGATGGCAATGTGCTGCGGGTGCTGGCCCGCCTGTTTAAGATCGCAGACCCACCTTCACGAAAGGGCAGTAAGTCCAGATTTGTCAATGCGGCCCGACAACTGCTGCCGGCAGGTCAGGCCAGCGATTTCAACCAGGCGATGATGGAGCTGGGCGCCCTGGTTTGTTTGCCGGCGCGGCCGAGGTGCGACCAATGCCCGGTGACATTCTTTTGCCTGGCATATCAAACTATGGACGATCCGGCTCTGCTGCCGGTGCGGGAACCCCGGAAGAAGAGACCGCATTACGATATAGCCGTCGGTGTTATCTGGCGCGAAGGCAAATTGCTTATCATTCAACGGCCAACCGACGGCATGCTTGGCGGTTTGTGGGAATTTCCGGGCGGCAGGCAGGAGCAGGGAGAGACGCCGGAAGCGTGTGTTGCCCGCGAGATTCGGCAGGAGCTGGGGATCGAGGTTCGGGTCAAGGCGCCGCTCAGCAAGGTGCCGCACGCCTACACTCATTTCAAAATAACGCTGCATCCGTTTTTGTGCGACTACGTCGCCGGTGAGGTAAAACCGGGGAAAGCCATCGCGCATAAATGGGTGAGGCCGAAAGCAATGGTGAAGTTCGCATTTCCAACATCAAACCGGAAAATATTAAAAGCTGTTATGGAAAGTATGCAATGAGCGCCGAAACAATTCCACAAAAAGAAAAAACAGAAAAGAAAAAGCCGCGCATTAATGAGCCGTGGCAGGTCATCCTGTACAACGATGATGTGCATTCTTTCGACGAAGTGATCCTGCAGGTGCAGAAGGCCACCGGTTGCCCATTACTCGAGGCAACCCGCATCACCTATGAAGCGCATACGCAAGGAAAGGCTGTGGCTTTTCGCGGTGAATTTTCAAAATGCCACCGCGTTGCCGGAATTCTGCGCGAAATTGAGTTGATCGTTGAGATACGAGGCTAAGGATTTATGACCAATGACGTTTATCCCGGTTTATTCACCATAATTCGTTTCGTGTCAGGAAAGTCTCCGCTCAACAACAGCGGAGCAGGCGATTGGAATGATCTCTTGTGTTTCGCTTGCCGTTTTCTTATATTCGACGTGCTGTTAACGAGTATGCAAATTTCTAACTTTTAAAAAATCGGAGATCGGTTTTCCGAGAAATGGGAAAGACCGAGATTTCAGAAAGCACTCCCTCTCGCCTGTACAGCTATAAGTTCCATAAAAACAATCCCATTCAATTAGATGGCATGTGTAAGTTTCGTCATATTTCCATGGCATCAGATTTGATACCTGTTTGGCGATGGATCGGCCTGGACTGTTATCTTGAGCCTGTCGCGTGCCTGCTTTTTACCGGATAGAAGTGAATACGACCGATCTACGTGAAAATTCTGTTAAACACATGACTGAACAACAGGAGGCGAACCATTGAAGATTGGTATTCCGAAGGAGATTATGGAAGGGGAAACACGCGTTGCGGTTATACCTTCCATGCTGTCTTCTCTGACAAGAGACGAACACGAGGTTTTTGT
>CAZVSL010000529.1:0-4582 GCA_964629935.1 uncultured Calditrichaceae bacterium
AAATGTTCGCGAGCTGCGCAACGTCATCGAACGCGCTATGATTTTCGCGGAAGGAGAAGTCATCGATGCTGACGACCTGGTGCTGAGCGAGACAACGAGCAGACGGAAAAGGCCCGCCATCCCGGAAGAAGGTATGTCGCTACAACAGCTTGAACGCGAGTATCTCATCGAGTCCCTGCGCAAAACGGGCGGCAACCAGAGCAAATCTGCGGAACTGCTCGACATGAGCCTGGATACTTTTCGCTATCGCCTGAAGAAATTCTCTATCTCGCCGCGGGAATTCCGCTGAGGTGCGGCATGAATATGCATGGCTGAACTGTCACACTACGCGCAGACGAGGCGCGATTTCTGTTCGATTTTTGGCGCCGTCATGAAGCATTATGCTGAGCCGGTCATGGAGCCGATCCGGTCAAATCACCAATTTCAACAGGGCAAATAACCAGAACCCCCGCTGATTCCAGCCTTATTTCCACCATTCCGAGCTGCAAAGCCGTCTCACATTGTGTCCCTTAAGTCAATTTCTTTCTAATAACTTATAATAGCCTGGCAAACGCACCACCACTATGAATTTAGGAGATGGCACACCGTTTGTTATTTCATCCTTCCTGAAGTCAGAAATTCCAGGGTAAGCATGATGTCATTTGGTAAGAAGAAGAGTGAGTTTCGAGGGGAAAGGGTCGAGCGCAGAAAGATGCCGTTCTGCAATCTGAGCACACATCGGATTACAGCCGGCATCGCGCACGACCTGAATAATCTGTTGATGGCCATCACATGCAATTTGGAATTCGTTCTGGCACAGACAGATAAAGATGGTCCCGTTTATGATGAGCTTGCCAGCGTCGCGCACGCGGCTGAGATCGCAGCCAATCTCAGCATGCATTTGATGGCGGTTAACCTGACAGAAACTGAGGCGCAGGTGCTGGACGCAAATACCATTGTACGCGAGTCTGCAGCAATGGTACGCCGGATGGTTAACTCCGGCATAGATTTAAGGGTGGAGCTGGCCTCTGAAACCGCGCCAATAAAAGTAAGACCGGACCAAATCCATCGCATGCTCTTGAATTTGGTACTCAATGCTTGCGAGGCCATGGGCCGGGAAGGCGTCCTGACCTTAGCCACAGAAAACGTCATAATAGAAGAAGCACCGAATGAATGGCACAGCAATAGTGATGAAAAGGGAGAGCACAAGACTCAGAACTATGTCAAAATCCGCGTAGCCGATTCAGGCTCGGGGATGGAACCGGAGGTAAGAGCACGCGCCCTTGAGCCTTTCTTCACGCGTACAGAAGCGAACAAAGGCCATGGCGTCGGGTTGTCACAGGTTGACGAGATCATACGCAAGAACAGGGGTCACATTGCCATCCAAAGTGAGCCGGGAGTCGGAACAATCTTTGAGGTTTTTCTGCCGGCCGCCAAATCCTAAACGGTGTGCAGACATGATACTCTACGTTAAGTGTTTCAATTGCGGCTACGTCAACAGCCTGAGTCTTGATGACCTGTTGGGGAAATACGCCGAGTGTGTAAACTGTCAAAATCTGATCAAAATCCTGGAAAACACCGAGCCTGAAGACGAGAAAGGCAGGCAAAAAAAAGATCGGAACAGCGGATAGAGACAGGAATGTGAACCAGAAACACCAAATTCCCGCCCCTTTGCGAGTGCGAAAGCAACATGTTTGGTCCCCCGTGGCACTTCGTGAAGGGGCATTTTTTTGTTTGACAAGACGCTTTCTTATACCTGAATCGAGCGATTCTCTTGTGCGGGGTGGTTCGGTGTTCAAGCTTCAGCTTGCCCGGGCGGCGGGAATTGCACGCTAAAGCGTGAACACCCTTCATACAACCCATTGGTGAAGATTTCCTTGCATGAATCGCTCAATTTGGGTTATACTTACTTAGCGTATCAAATTTCACTATGTTGAGGAGGAAAAGAGGATGGAAACAGCCAGCATTTTAGATCAGCTCAAAGCTTACGTACTGCTTCACGGTCCCGGTCTTCTGCTTGCCATTGTCACGCTCATTATCGGTTTATGGATCATCGGCATCGTGGGAAAAATCATAGCAAGAGCACTGGACCGGGGCAACGCCGACCCGTCTTTACGGCGCTTCCTGGTCAGTGTGGTTACGGTCTTGCTCAAGGTTCTGCTTCTGGTCAGTGTTGCTTCGATGGTGGGGATTGCAACCACCTCATTTGTGGCCATTATCGGCGCCGCCGGTCTGGCGATTGGCCTGGCGTTGCAGGGTAGTCTCGCTAACTTTGCCGGCGGTGTGCTGGTTTTGTTGTTCAAGCCCTACAAAGTCGGGGACTATATCGATGCACAGGGCGTAAACGGTTCAGTGCGGGAAATCCAAGTCTTCAACACAGTTTTGAAAACGCCGGATAACAAGACCATCATCATCCCAAACGGTGCGATCTCAAACGGCATTATCACAAATTTTTCGACTGAACCAACCCGGCGGGTTGACATGGTGTTTGGCATCGGTTATGCGGACGATGTGCAAAAAGCCAAGGATGTACTCAAACGCCTGATCGATGAAGATGAGCGCATCATGCAGGACCCGGCTCCCCAGATCGTTTTGTCACAGCTTGGCGACAGCTCTGTCAATTTCACGATCAGAGTGTGGTGCCAGGCGACAGACTACTGGTCGATCTATTTCGACATGCACGAAAAAGTCAAGCTCACGTTCGATGCAGAGGGCATCAGTATCCCGTTTCCGCAGCGCGATGTACATGTTTACAATCACTGACCAACGGAGTGTGTGATGAAAACTGATTCCGTTTTAACATGGATCTTTCTTTTGTTTCTGATTGTACAAGCCGGCGCCCAGGAGGCGCAGCCAGAAGAGCCGGACTACGGCTGGAAGAATCAAATTGTAGGCAACCTGAACCTGACCCAGGCGAGTTTCAGCAACTGGGAGCAGGGCGGTGAAAACACCCTCGCCTGGCAGGTTGCGCTCAACACCAATTTTGAGCTGGACCAGGAAAAATACAACTGGGCCAACAGCGGCAAATTCACCCTTGGTTTTGCCAAAATCGAAGGCTCCGAAGCGCGTAAATCTGCTGATGAAATCAATATCGAGAGCGTCGTCACGCGCAAGGTGAGCAAATACCTGAATCCCTTTGCTGCGGTCACTGCCAAGACCCAGTTTGTCTCCGGTTTCCGCTATGCTGAGGATGATACCAAGACCAAGATTTCAAAATTTCTTGATCCCGGTTACTTCACACAAAGCGTGGGCCTGGGCTACAAACCAAATGAGATCATCAAGACCCGGGTTGGCGCCACGCTTAAGGAAACCATCACCAGCGATTTTCCGGTGCCGTTCACCGATGATCCGGCAACAGAAACAATCGAAAAAACGCGAGTGGAACCAGGCATCTCCTCAGTCACGGATTTCAAGAGGCAGTTTGCGGAAAACGTGCTCATCACCTCCAAACTCGACATCTTCTCAGACCTGGAGGCCTTCGAGCGCATCGATGTGTTGTGGGAGAACGATGTGATTCTGAAGGTCACGAAATTCATCAACGTCAATGTAGAATTTGACCTGCTTTACGACAAAGACGTTTCCGATGACCGGCAGATTCGGCAGGTGCTGTCCGTCGGCTTTACTTATAGCTTCTTGTAGTCGGACCACCAATTGAGCGTCTTGAAATTTTTGTGTCGGATTTCGAGATTCGGATTTTCGAATATGTCACCATACTTATGAATCCATGTCTAAGCGCTCTGAAGTTGATCGTTACCCACAAATCTAACCGGACACGGGCATAGTGGGTAACGATCAGCATTGAAGGGAGGCTTAGCGGTCTTAGTCTGACGGTCCGACATCAGGCGAAGAAAGACACATTCATGAATAATTCAGGCTAAATCTTCTTCTTCGCCAGTTTCCCGTGCACTTCATTCACCTGCATCAACGCAGCAGAGCCATACCATGGATGCAGCTCCATGACCAGCCGTCCCGCTTCGATGGCCGGATCCGTTGCAGTGAGCTCGCGCGCCGCCTCGACTGTCTCCACATCAAAAATGTAGATGCCTCGCAAGTCGCCCTGATCGAGGAAAGGTCCTGCCAGAACGAGCTTGCCGGCCTCACTTAGTCGGACAATATTGTCAAGATGCGCCCTTTGCAGGCGTTCGCCTTCTTCCGGATCTTGATCCCGGTTCGGTCCGGCTTTCAAAAATGCCATTACATAACGCCGCATGCCGTATTCGTCAGCGCCAAGTTTTGCGGCAAGGTCTGCATCGTATTCACCGTTTGCAGGCGAGGAAGCTTCCGGCTCCTGCGTTTCCCGCGAGCAGGCGAAAGCAAGAACGACAACGAGCACAAGCAGTAGTCTGCGTAGCATACAATTCCTTTCGAAGTTACTGAAGATAATATAGCCTTGATTATTCACAAACTGGCATTTCACGCTCAAAATCGAATTCTGAATTTTAGAAGGTAGAGTCGGTGTTCACGCTTCAGCGTGTCTTGACAGCCTTTATGGGGTGTGAATAAATAACCCGGCATTCTATTATGGTACAAGGCCCGGCCAGTAAAAAAAACGCAGACTTTTCGAAGTTCACCAGGTTATTTTCACGCCCCCTGAAGGCTGAAC
>CAZVSL010000530.1:0-4527 GCA_964629935.1 uncultured Calditrichaceae bacterium
TCCATCTTCCATCTTCCATCTTCCATCTTCCATCTTCTATCTTCCATCTTCCATCCCACCCTCGCGGGCAAAAACAAGCTCTGCGGCCACGCCAAAATGGTCGCTGGCGTGTACGCCGTTGATGATTTCATCGAACACAACCGCGCTCGATGTTATCTGAATCTGTCGTTCCGCAAACACGGATTGCGGCCCCATGAAGATATAGTCTATCCGTTTTGGCGTGGCCTGATGGATTTTCTCCAGCTCACCAGCCAGGTCGAGGCGGCGTACAGATTTGAGCCGGGTCAGGTAGTGCATCTCTATATTCAAGTTGCGTTGCGGGCGCCAGGTAAAACCAGCGGAATCGGGATTGCAGAAGCGAAAGGCGTCGACCGCTCCGAGATCCTGTTTGATTAGTTTGATCTCCTCGCTATCTTCCGTGGCGTTGAAATCCCCCATTAAGACAAAGGGATGCCCGCTGGCCGTCTCGCGGATGAAAGCGATGGTTGCGCTCGCTTCGTCAAGACGCCACTGCTGCCCTGCGCTGATCTCTTCGCGCACTTCCTGGTATTCGGCTTGCGTCGCACTGCCTGCCTCAAGCCGCGCCCTGGCCCGCTGTCTGATTTCGGGGGTATCGAGCAGAGAGGCGTGCCAGTGGGTGGCAAAGACATAAAGCGGTTGGCCTTTGTTGAGGACGCGAACGCCGATGATCTGGGTTGCATCGGTAAAATGAAAGGTAAAGAAATTGCCGACATGGCCGCCGGAAAGCTGCTTGCGTCCGGCGAACTCCGCCTGCAATTGCGGCCTGGTCAGGATGGCGTCGCCTTCGCGCAGGTTCCATGGCAGGCCAACGGGCCCGACGCGCACTCCGCCAACACCGACATGATAGAAGACGTCGTAGCCGATGTCGTTGGCGAGCTCCTCTGCATAGTCCGGCAATTTGTTCACTTCGTGCAAGCCGATAATATCTGCTTGCAGGGTTCTTATTTGCGCTAGCAGGGCCGCATAACGTTGCCGTCTCATTTCTGCGCTCTCATACTCTCCCATGGTCACCGTGCCTCGGTAATCCAGACCAGACCAGACATTGAGGTCAACGATGCGCAGTGTATCCCGCTGAGCCGGCTCAGGGATTGGCCCGGGGTCGCTGGTGTTACCACACGCCAGAAGAATGGCAAGCAACAATGCGGCGGCAACTCGCCGGGCCAAAATAGTTACCCGGCGCTTTCGTGCCCGGACTCCAAAACAGCTCAATGGCGTTTTGGAGTGATGGATTATTGAGAGATGCAATTCAGTCATCATCCAGCTTGTACTCTGTGGTTATCGTAATCGCTTTGTACAAGGATCGATAAACCGGACAATGGTCAGCGTGCACACGATGCACCCGCTCGACTGTGTCACGCTGTTCCGAGGATGCTTTGAGCGAATAAACCACGTGTATGCGGCGGATTACCAGGACATTGTCTTCCAGCTCAATTTCGCCCGATACTTCTGATGTGAGCCTGCCATTGCTTGCGTCGATCTTGCGCGCCTCCAGCGCGCCGCCAAATGTGCCTGTCAGTCAGCCGCCGGCAGCCGCGACAACATAATCGAGCGTGGTAGCATGCGGCTCAGACACCTCCGCGTTGACGCCATAGTGGTCGGCAATAGCGCCGTGCACGCCAAAGCTGACCGGCTCCGACTCGGCCGGCAGAAACGCATGGCGCAACGGACCCTGCTTCCGTTCAATTCTCACTTTCGCTGTGTAAACGACATCAGACATTTGTTCGCCTCCTTACTTGAATGTAAGTTGTGACAAGAGTTCCGCTATAGTACTGCTTCGGTAAAATCGAATAACCCGGGCATTTCGACACTTCGGCAAAGCTCAGTACAGGCAAGCTCAAAAAGCCCTGTCCTATATGTTTCTGTCTTTCATTTTTCTGTCATTACTATTCTTGTCTTTGCCCACAGAAATCAACATAGAGCCTTTTAAGAATTGTACCTGACGGGCGGTAGACATGTCATTTCTTCATCTGGAATCCATAAGAATCCGGGCTTGATGCGAGGTCAGCTTTTGTCGCCAAACAGCCAGCCGGAAAAGATCCGTGTGATCTGTGGCATGATAAGATACGTCATCAAAGTTACCATGATCATGGAAGTTATGGCGGTGATGAGATAGGCAGGCTGGCCAGCCATGATATCGCGGATGATGGGCGGCAGCACCAGCAGAATTGGGAAAATCACGGCCCAGATCAGGATGGCCATCTTGTAGCGTGGCGGCGGTTGCTCCAGCGGTTTATCCGGCAACGTGAACCAGTACTCCAGCCCGGTCACAATCTTCGGTTCGGTGACGCAGATAACCATGTGGTCGAGTTTATCGAGCCATCTTTTGCGAATATCGGAACGTTCCCACTTGTGCATGTTATCATAACTATCGAACCGGAAGACGTTGACATACTCTGTGCCGGAATCGGTCGATTTCTTGAGAATATTTACGCCCATATATCCTTCGAACTGCTGCACATCTTTGCCGATGCCTTTGAGCCACGCTTCAAATTCGTCTTCGTGTCCCGGCTTGACTACCCGCGAGATAATGATGGTGACCGGTTCTTGTTCTTTGGGTTTGGTTTGCGTCATGAGCTTTCGTTCCGGGCTGTTTTTTTGAGGGCTAATATAGCCAGTCTCGGCGAGAAACGCAACTCAAGCGCGGTTGGCTCGTTTCGGATTATTTCTTTTCTTGCTTCTTTGTCCCAAAAATGCGACAATGAATGTGCGATTAACCTGGCAGGCTATCATGAACAAACCCTCTGATGATTTCTGGGAAAGCGCAGAGCAGGTCAAAAGATTTGCTGAACGCCAACCTGATAAACGATTGCTGAAGTTACTCGATGCATGTCCAGCTCCGGCTCACACAAAAGTGCTCGATCTCGGCTGCGCCGGCGGCCGCAACACAGTCGAGTTAGCCCAAAGAGGCTTTGATTTTGTCGCCATGGACTCATCGCGCGCCATGGTCGAAGAAACCCGGCGGCGCGTGGCTGAGCATATTGGCCAAGAAACCGCCAGCCGGAAAGTGTGGGTTGGAGATATGATGGACCTCTCCGCTTTTGTCGCTGCGACCTTCGACCTGGTGATTGCGCTCGGCATCTATCACAACGCCACAAGCCGTGCCCAATGGCGTCAGACGCTGGCCGAGACCGTCCGGGTCCTGAAGCCGCAAGGCCAGGCGCTGGTCTCCAACTTTAGCCCTCGTTCGCAGCCCGAAGATCGCCCGTTGCTGCCGGTGACCGGCGAGCCAAACGTCTACCGCGGTTTTGGCCCACATCTATTGTACCTGGTGGAAGCTGAGGAGCTGGACAAAGATATGGCTGAGCATGGCCTGGAACCTGTGACGGAAACAGAGACGGTTTTCACGCAGACAGAGTCCGGGTTTCGCTATACGGTGAATGGGTTGTATAGAAAGCTCGGATGAGCAAGAACTCCAACTGTATGGCCCTATTGCACCGAGGCATGCGCACTGCCGCAGCATGGGTACAAGTGACTGGCCGGGCAGGCTCATCCAGCTTGGTATCATAAACCGCAAAAACAGGGCGGGGCGCCGATTTTTCTACACACAAATACTCGCCTGGTGTATACTCATGCAGATTATTTGAACAAAAAGCGTAAGCTGGTTCAAAAGCAATCCGGTCCGGACAATAGTTGATCTTCTTGCAATGCTTGCGTAATTTTATTGAGTTCAAGAGAATCATTGTGCATTAGGTTGATGCCTATAAGACTGAGTTTAGCGACCTATTCTTTTTCTTTCATGAAAGCAAGGGCGACCGAAATGAGATCAACAATTTTGCGCACTGCTATAACTACCGCAGCGGTTGCCGGCAAAATTGACGTACACAAGCTGCCAGCACTGCAACGTGAAGCGACGCGGCAGCTAGGGGAGATTGCCTTATGCCCCGCGTGACAGTCAAGCCGGATTTGCTACGCTGGGCACGGGAACGAATAGGCCGTAGCACAGAAAATCTCGGCAAGCGCTTCAAGAAGCTTGCCGAGTGGGAACGGGGCGAGGCTCAACCCACGCTCAAGCAGTTGGAAGCCTATGCCAGGGCGACTCATGTTCCCATCGGTTATCTGTTTCTGCCTGAACCGCCGGAAGAACGCATGCCAATCCCTGATCTTCGTACGATCCGCAATCAGGAGGTTCGCCACCCAAGCCCTGATCTGCTCGATACCATATACGCAATGCAGCGTCGCCAGGCGTGGTTGCGCGAGATGCTGATCGATTGCGAGGCAGAGCCGTTGGACTTTGTGGGCAGCGCCAGACTTACGGACGATCCGGAAGCCATCGGGCGTGAGATGCGGCGCATCGTCGGCCTGGGCGGTGCTTGGGCCGCTGAAATCCGAACCTGGAAAGCGGCCGTTGGTGAATTGCGCCGCGCTATCGAGCAAATGGGTATCATGGCGGTGATCAATGGCATCGTTGGAAACAACACCCACCGCAAGCTTAAACTTGAGGAATTTCGCGGTTTCGCTCTTTGCGATACGTACGCGCCCCTTATTTTCATCAACGGCGCAGATGTG
>CAZVSL010000531.1:0-4521 GCA_964629935.1 uncultured Calditrichaceae bacterium
TTAATATGTCGTTTTGATTTTTCCGTTTTAATATTTGATTTGGTTCCGGTCGTAACCCCGTGCTGTTTACGGGGTCTGTAGAGATCCCGTATTACTTACGGGACTTCGTCCGGGTTATGGGACTACAATTTACGCTATTGAATCGAACTCTGCAAACGCTTCTGCAATGCGTTGCCGGCGAAACTCAAAAATCGCCCGCACCTGAGGGGCGACAAACAGCTTGTTGATCAGCGGTTCCAGGATTCCGCCCGGCGCCAGATAGTCAACCACATCCCGCATCAATGTTCCGCCCTCCTTTTCTTCGAAAATGTGAGTATGTTCCCACACCTTATACGGACCGCGCTCCTGAACATCCGTGAATTGCTGCGGCGGCTGCCAATCGCTGATGCGCGTCCGCCATTTGAAGCCAACGCCGAACAAGCCGAGGGCGTAGTCTATGATAGCATCCTTCTTGATGGTCACCGGCGCCGGCGTCAGGATTTTGAAGTTGAGCCAGTCAGGCGTCATCTTTTGCAGGTTGTGCGCCTGCTTGAAGAACTCGAATACGCGCGCACGCGGGTGTGGCAACCAAACTGCAGCGGTAAAGCGCCGTACTGTTTTTTTGTGTCGTTTCGGGTTCATGCCTGAAAATTCTCCAGAATTTGGCGCAACTGCGACAGCTCCGTGATGATATGCGCGCCGATTTGATTCAGGATCTGCGAATAGGTGGGAGCTGCGCGACCGCCTACCAGAATTTTGGTTTTGGCAGGTAAATAGCGGGCGATTTTGCTGAGTTCTTCCGTGACGCGCGGATCAGCCGCGGGATAGACGGTGCTCAAAGCCAGGGCGTTGGCCTGACTGCCGGCAACCGCAGCGCCAATTTCTTCTGCCGGCAGGTTTGGCCCGAGGTAGATTACATGCCAGCCTTCGGCCGCAGCCGTAACGGCAACAATGAGCGCGCCCAGCTCGTGCAGTTGCCCGGCGGGCGTGGTGACCACTATCTTGGGCGCGAAAGCCGGAATCTCATAACCGCTGCGCATATTTCCCAGAAAGCTCCGGATGACAGAAGTTGCCAGATGTTCGTGCACAATCCGCAAGCTGCCATCGCGCCAGGCATCGCCGATTCGGTGGATGAGCGGGACGATAATAGTATCGATGAGAACCGGGCGGCTGAGCGACACAGATGCCCGTACAAGCAAGCTTTCCAGCTCATGGGCATTGAGCTGCTGCGTCGCATGCATACACGAGCTCAGGATGTCCGCGCCGTCTGTGGCCGCATAGGCGCCCGGCGCCGGCATGGCCGGCGCTTCCCGGCTGCCTGTCAGTTGCATGAGCTGAACTGTCGGCAAATTGGCAATGTTGCCAATGCTGTGCCCAACCTCGACCGCCTGCCGCAGAAGTTGCAATCGCCTTACCTCGTCCTCGCTGTAGAGCCTCCGGTTGGAGTCCGACCGTTTCGGCTCGATAGCGCCATATCTTTTCTCCCAGGCACGAATGACGTGCGTGCTCAAACCTGTTCGATTGGCGACGGCTTTTATGGTATAAGTTTGCTCGGTCATGCCTGGCAATATAGTGCTTTGTCTAAAATTTGTCAAGGTTGAAGCTGCACCGAATGAGCATATCAAGCTTTACGTTTTGGTATCGGCGCGCGACCTGGCCTACTAAAGCCAGTCTGAATTATTCACAAATCGAGGAACCAAGCAAAGATGTTAAATCCATAATGTCACTCAGCAGGCATCTTGTAGACAGGCTAAGTCTTTATTTTCTAAACAGATTCATCCGGAATGACAGTTGATTCGTGAATAATACAGGCTGGAAAACCTAGACAAAACCACATTTTCTCTCAAATATATCTTGACATTTATTAGACAAACATCTATATTGCGCCATAATTGTTTAAGAGTTGTCTAATTTTCAAAGAAGCAGTACTACTATGAAAGGAGTAGTTATGAAGTATCTAACAAGTATCATTCTTGGGTTGGCCATGGCTGGCCTGTTGTTCAGTTGTGATGATGACGACAATGTCACCGGACCGGAAAATACCAGCAGCGTTCTGGTTGTGCATGCATCTCCGGATGCCCCGGGTGTGGATTTATTGGTAGATAACAACGTGGCCGGCACAAATCTGACCTTCCCGAATAACACCGGCTATTTAGAGGTCGACTCCGGCACGCGTAATGTTAAGGTAAACGTTAGCGGCACGCAAACCACAGTCATCGAAGCGAATCTGGACCTGGCGCCGGACACGCATTACAGCGTCTTCGCCGTGAACAATGTGGCTAATATCGAGCCGCTGGTGCTGGAAGATGATTTGACGCCGCCGGCAGCCGGCAATGCTCACGTCAGGTTTGTCCACCTCTCGCCCGATGCACCGGCCGTGGATATTACTTTGCCAGATGGCACGCCTGTGTTCAGCAACGTGGCTTTCAAGGGTTCGGTCGACTTCACTCCCCTGCCTGCCAACACCTATGATTTGCAGGTTCGGGTAGCAGGCACGACAACCGTTGCGCTGGATTTGCCCGGCATCACGCTCGAAGCCGGCAAGATCTACACTGTCTTTGCCAGGGGTCTTCTGGCAGGCACTGGCGCACAAGCGCTGGGCGCGCAGATCATCGTCAACAATTAGTTTGATGTGAACGCCCCCCTGGCTGCACCCGGACCGCTAAGGTGCACATTTTCCGGGTGCAGCCGCCTTATTATTTGGTCAAGACGCACAAAGCAGATGCGTGCACACCTTAGGGAAAGGAAAAGTTGATGAAGCTAGCACATAATGAAGTTGAGCTGACGGACTCTCTGCGGCGCTATTTACATGAAATATCTAAAACTCCGCTCCTGAGCCGCGCCGAGGAGCTTACGCTTATTCCCGCAGCTCAGGCAGGTGACCGCGAGGCGCATGAGCGTGTCATTCAGGCCAATCTGAGGTTTGTTGATCGCGGCCTGCCGCTCTCTGAGCTGATCTCGGAGGGTAACATCGGTCTGATTCACGCTCTCGACAGATTTGACACGACGCGCGGCATCAAGTTTATCACCTATGCCAAATGGTGGGTCCGGCATGCCATCGTCTATGCTATTGTATATAAGAGTCATGTGGTCAGAATTCCGCAAAGTCAGTTGCGTAAAATCCGGGCGCGCCGGGCCGAGCAGGATAAACAAATTGCTGCCGGCGACCTGATGGCAGAGCATCTGCAAACCAGCAGCGACGATCCCATAACCGCAGAGGCGCTGGTGCACCACCTGTCACTGGAACAGAACGTCAGCCATGACTCATCAACCCGCTTCATCGAATTCATCGAAAACCAGGACGCCGGCTCCCCGGAACGAGAGGTGATGGACGCCTCCCTGCGCGCCGACCTCGAACTGGCGCTTGCGCAGTTGCAGGAACGCCATGCTGAGATTCTCAAGATGCTGTTCGGTTTTGATGATGACACGCCGAAAAAGTTGGGGGATGTGGCTGACAAATACGGCATTTCCAGAGAACGCGTGCGCCAAATCCGGAACTATGCGCTGGAAAAACTGCGCAATTCAAATGACGTGTGGGAGAGATTGATTCCGCACATGATTTGATGATTGTACAGAAGAGTCTGCCGCAACGGGGCGGAAATGAGGGCCAGAACCGATCAAAACTCGGCGCTGATACCTAACGAAGGCAGAATACCGATAGTGTTTGTGTCTTCGACTTCATCTTCCCAGAAATCATACGACGGCCGCACCTGAATTTTGTAATTGTAGATATTCTGGATATCCAGGAAGACGATCAGATTCCACGCACGAAAGTTGAAACGGCGGTCCAGGCGAAGGTCCAGCGTATGGCCGGCGCTGAGGCGTTGCGACAGATATTCTTGCGGCAGATTCTGGATGTGGCCGCCATTTTGGGATGGCCGATATACAGGCGTGAACGGCGCCCCGCTGAACAGCCGGAACTTGCCGCCGAGCTGCCATTTTGAATTGAATTTGTAGCCCGCACTAACATTGAAAATCAGACGCTGATCGAATTGACCGGGGTAGGTGACGCCATCATTGGCCGTGACCGTGCTCTTGCTGACCGCGAGGCTGGCTTTGCCATACAGCGGCACTTCCGAGTACTTCTTCTGCACTGCAAGCTCAACACCGGTAGCGCGTCCCGAACCATGCGAAATCAGATCGATATAACCGAACGATTGAAAATCATCCTCGCGGCCGCCAAAGCCGACGCCCGTGTTGGTCAGCACGAGATAATCAGTCTCGCCGGCGACGACGCCGGTAGGCAGGTCAGCGTAGCGTTTGTGATAGAATTCAAGCGTGAGATTGGCGTCCTCACGCAGCAGATAGCTCAGCCCGAAAACGCTCATGTCACTGCGCAGGGCGCGCAAGCGCGTGTTTATCTGATTGGTCGTCCACACAAGCGCAGGCGGCTGATAATAGCGTCCGAGGCTGGCCCGCATCGAGAGCTTGCCGCTCAAATCGAGCCATGTGGTTGCGCGGGCGGAGACATAGAAGGCATTGTCGATGTAACCATAATGGTCGGCGCGCAGGCCAAGTGCAGTTCGCCAGCCCCGCGCCCAG
>CAZVSL010000532.1:0-4508 GCA_964629935.1 uncultured Calditrichaceae bacterium
TGGTGAGATTCTCGGTCAAAGTCACTTCGCCGGAGAGGGCGCCGCCGTAGTTTTCTAAGGTGTATTTGAGGGCGGCGTAGGCGTTGATGATTCCGTTACCAGAACGCAGAGGGTCAGGTGGATCAAGTTCAGTTGCTGTTGATTTGATAATGTTCCGAACTATGCTGTTAGTCAGGTCTGAATTCACTGAAAGTACTAGACCAGCGAGGCCAGCAACATAAGGTGATGCGAAAGATGTACCAGCGTCAGTGCCATATGAAGTGTCCGAAATACTCGTAGCCACCCAAACATTTTTGCCGGGCGCAACAACCTCTGGCATCTCGGCCGTATAATTGCTATCTTCCGCTAGTTCACCATTCGGATCGACTGAGCCGACGGACATCACGTCAACGAAGGCTGCAGGCCATACGTCGTCTCCCTCTTTGGGCCACCTTGCGCTTATATTTCCTGAAGGTGATGTATATATAATCCCAAGGCCGCCTCGACCATTGCTTGCTCCAAATGATATCTCATCTTCGATCGGTGTGATAGAGGCGCTGACTGGACGAAATCCCAGGCTACAATTTATGATGTCTGCCCCTTCCTTTCTAGCATATTCAAAAGCCTTCGCAATTGAACTGACCTGAGTTGAATTGGGGTCATCGGTCTTCTGTGTCCTCACCGTCATAAGCCTCACCCCCTGATGTCCACCTAGTCCACCACCGGCAGCGCCAGCGATGCCTTTGGAGTTGTTTGTCTGCGCGCAGGCAATACTCGCAACTCTTGTTCCATGTGTGAATGCCGCGTTGAACAGCTCATTTATATCATTTGGTGTCTGCGTTCCACGAGTTTCCGTGTGTGCTCCGTGAACATCATCATAATAGTCATTATTGTCATCGTCTTGATTGTTGCCAGGAATCTCATCAGGATTGACCCAAAGTTGATTCTCAAAGTCATTGAGCGTTATTCTGACTCCTTCATCTACCACTGCCAGGATAACGGAATTACTCCCGGAAGTGATACCCCAGGCTTCTTGCAGGTTCATTAGTTGCAAATAACCTGTCTGATTCGGATAATAGATATCGTTCGGCTCTGACACGAAAGGAACAGCCAAATAGTTAGGGACAGCGGACATGACTTCCGAACTGCCCAGGAAAGCTGCGGCAACATTGAGAACATCTTCAGAGACTTCGAATTTTGCCTGGTACCAACGGCGCAATTCGGGTTCGTCGCTCTTAAATATCCGTTCAAGTTCCACGATCTTAAGAGCGTTTGACAACTGATTGAACCATTCTTTTTCAGTCAAAACTATGTTACCACTACGGTCCATTGAGCTAAAAGGACTTTCGACCTTGAAGAGAACTTCGTTTGGGACCCAGTCCGACAGTGACTGGGCGAGAGTATGGCTCACTCCGGAGCCGAACATGAACACGTAAGCTACTACAAACACATATTTCTTCATTTTACTTACCTCCTTCATCATGATTTGTTAAGACTCCTATCCTATATTTTGATTTGGTTGGCATCCTCCCTTCTGCTGAAAATTTCTATTTACTACTTACTTTGAAGCCTATTGCAATAGGATCATCTTTCGTACTTTTCTAGCAAGAGGTGTTGCCAGTTTGATGATGTACAGGCCAGCGGGGACGAGCTGTTTGCCAGCATCTCTGCCATCCCAACGCACGCTGAATGTGCCGGCAGGTTGCTTGCCTTTATGCAGGGTAATGACCTCTTGCCCCAGGACATTGTATACAGCCAGCTCTACTTCAGCAGGCGTGGTCAATTCATATTTGATGACCGTACTTGCACTTGCACCGGCATTTCCTCCTGAAGCCGAAAATGGATTGGGATAGTTCTGAAACAGATTGAACTGCTTTGGTATTGATGGTTGTTCTTCAATCGAGGTGACAAGATCGCGTCGATATAACCCTTCTCCGGTTAACGCAAAAAGACTTCGGCTGTCTTCTGAAATCAAACTCAAATTACTGATTCTGCTTGATGGGAGACCCTCACTAAAGGGTATCCAGTTTTCACCATAATCTTCTGAATAGAAGACATGACTCGTAAATACATCTTCTGTAAAAGTGACTATCCAGAGTGCTCCGACCTCATTCTCATCAAGTAGAAAAAATGAAACTTTCTCATTGTCAGGGACAGCTATATCATGCCAGCTTGCGCCTTCGTCGGTACTTATCCTGAGCCGGCCAAACTCTGACAGGCGCGAGTTCGTTGAGGTGAAGAGTGTGGTTGTATCAAACGGCGATATCGCCACCGCCTCGATTTGAGACCGATCAGAGCCAACTAATGACCAGCTTTCACCTGCATTGGTGCTTTTAAACAAACCATCGAACGTTGCGGCATAGATTGAGTTCGGATTGAAACGATTGAATGCCAGGCCATTCACCAGCGGTGTCGTAATGCCCACATCTTTCCGCACCCAAGAATCTCCACCGTCGACGCTCCTAAATATCCCGGACCACGAGGTAGCATAAATGTTCTCAAGTTGCGGATACAGTTTAAGATTAGAACCTGTAAGCACGGAATCAGTTCGGCCAGCCCAACTCTTTCCGCCATCCTGCGATTTTAGAAACAAAAGCGGGCCAGCTCGTTTAGCAGTTGCGTAGAGAAGTCTCGCATCAAACGGAGAAGCAGCAACAGAAATATTGAATTGATATTTTTCAAAAGGAAAGGCACGTCTCCACGAGCTACCACCGTCGTCAGTATGTAAAATTCCCAGTGGTACAACCATATTGATTTCGTTGGTATTATTGGGGTTGACTGTGAAAGGGCCAGCGATCTTGTGCATATCGCCACGGTTGCGCTTCTCCCACGTAATGCCTCCGTCTTCGCTGCCATAGACTCCAAAGAGGGGAGCAGCTACATAGATGTTATCCGGGTGAACGGGATCGATTTCAATATCAACAAACAAGCTGTCATCCATCGTATGGTTGCGTTGAGACCAGGTTAAACCGCCATCTTGTGAAACATATAATCCAAAAGCTGTTTGCCAGTTGGAATTGTAGTCCAGGTAACTGCCCCCTATGGCCGAAATTACCCGTTGGTCTTCCTGTGAGTCAACAGCCATGGCATGAATCTTGGCAGGCGGCAAATTGCTGTGAAGCAATGTCCAGGTTTCGCCGCCATTCTCACTTTTGATGATGCCATTTCTGAGTGTGCGTCTCTCTTCAAACTTGACATAGATAGTCTCTGCATTCTGTTGACTGGTTAGCAAGAGACTCACAATCTCTCCGTCCGACAGTCCTGTATCGAGTGCATACCATGTCTTGCCTGTGTCCACACTTTTATAAATAAAGGAGTCAACCAGGTGTGGTGCAATTGCCACAGCATACAGCACCGAAGTGTCCTGTGATGATATGTCGAAATCTGAAACGGTAATACCTGTAAACGGAGTAGTCATGAGTTGCCAGGAAAGACCTCCATCTGTACTTCTAAAAACACCGCCACCAGCAATATCATCCTCAATCGTCTCGTCGAAAGCAGGCAAGTAAGATGTTTTGAAATTCGATGGATTAAAAACCACATGACCGAATACAAACCCGAGCGTATCAATTACCACTTTCCAGGTTTGCCCACCATCCTCACTCATTCTGAGGGCTGCCGTGCTCCCGAGAAAGATAGTGTCCGAAGACTCAGGGTGGGCTGTAATACTCGTGGTTGCTCCAAAAGGAAACTCAGAGCCAAACGTGTTAGGGGTTTCTACCCATGTCCTGCCAAAGTTGGTGCTCTTGAAGACTGAGTGCTGCGCATACACATATAAAACGTTCGGTTCTGCAGGCGAAATTGCTATGTCGTCCACCCATGCACCCCAGGGCCCAA
This sequence comes from uncultured Calditrichaceae bacterium, assembly GCA_964629935.1. Taxonomy (GTDB): domain Bacteria; phylum Zhuqueibacterota; class Zhuqueibacteria; order Oceanimicrobiales; family Oceanimicrobiaceae; genus CAZVSL01. Next base: position 3,817 of record CAZVSL010000532.1, read on the forward strand.
TCGGTCGCCACTGGCCATTCTGTGACACAAGTTCCTGGCTGCTAAGACACAGAAATATGATTGCAATCAATCGTATAAACGTTTTCATCTTTGCTTCACCTCCATTCAACAGCTTTGGATACGTCTTGATCATGTTAATCATTGCGAACAGAAAATTGTGAAGCGGTTTCTGCCGTACTAGCGCGCCGGAGACCGCTTCGCTTAACTCCCGCGCAATCCCTAGAGGGTATCCCCTCGTAGCGCCATGTCTTTTGTACGAACTTAGATGTGATGATGGCAAGCACAAAGGGACAGAAATCACTCTCCTGGCTTTCCGGATTTATTTTGTAGGCGGCTCTGTATAGAAAACCCGCACCACCGGCCGCTTAAATTCCAGCGCCGGTGCAATGCTGTCATTCGCCAGCGGTTTCGTGGCCAGTCCGCGATGTGAAATCAGCACCACGCCGCTGTCTCGCCGCCGTTGACCCAGAACTCTACCAGTTGCGTCAGGTCAAGGTCGATTTCCTGCAAGCCGGAGGTGGCGCGCGGGATAACAACCGTCACCGGATTGCCGTTGTATTCCACCGACTTGCTGGCGCCGATGGCCTCCGGGGAGAGAATCTTCAGCACATTGGCCACAGCCTCCTCCGGCAGCGCCGTGACATTGACGCCGAAACTCAAAACCGCGTAGTCGATGCTGACGTCCGCCGGCA
>CAZVSL010000533.1:0-4499 GCA_964629935.1 uncultured Calditrichaceae bacterium
CACCTTGGTGAGCATGTATGCATGGCGCAGGCCGCAATATTCGGCGCAGAACAGATGATACTCCCCGGGCAAGGTTGCTTCGAACCACATGGGGGTATAACGCCCGGGCACAACATCTTTCTTGATTCGAAATGCCGGCACATAAAAGCTGTGGATGACATCCTCGGTCGCCATGGTCAGTTTGACGGGCTGACCGACGGGTACGTGCAGCTCATTGATCTCCCGCTGCCCGGTTGGATGCTGGATATGCCACATCCATTGTTTGCCGACCACGTAGACCTCAAGCGCATCATCGGGCGGCGTATAAGTATCAAAATAAAGCGTGGCGCCCCAGGCAAAAGCCACCATTACCAAAATGAGCGGAATGATAGACCAGAGCAGCTCCAGCTTGAGCAAACCCGGAATTTCTTTTGGGATATCATCTTCAGAACGCCGGCGGTAGCGCACAGCAAAAAGATAGATCAAGAAAAAGATCAAGCATACGAAGAAGATGCTGACTGCAATCAAGAAATAGTAGAGCACATCGACCCGGCCCGCCATGGTCGACGCTGCCTCAGGGAAAACACGGAAACCCTTATCCATTTAGCCAATCTCACTATAGGTAGTCTGAAATCCGCTTTTTTTACGCCTGTCCCGGCGTAAGCTGATAAAAATAAACGCCACCAGCAACGCGACTGTCAGGCCGCCAACCACGCGAATGACATTCATGATGGCCACGCCATACTTGCCCGTGGTCGGATCGTAATGGTAGCAATAGAGCAAAAACTGGTCGACGGGAGAGCCGATCTTGCGGTCGGCAGCTTCCATCAGAGATAACTTCAGATCCCGCGGCGAGTATTCTATGCCGTAAGCATAACGGGACACCTTGCCTTCCGGCGTCAATACCATGATGCCGCTGGCATGTACATATTGGTCGCGTTGCTCGTCAAATTTGTAGTTGAAGCCAACCGCATCTGCCAGCCGGCGGATGTTGCTTTCCTCACCTGTGAGAAAATACCAGCCGCGCTCGGCGCCCTCGCGTGCATATTGCGCAATATAGCTTGCCTTCTTGGCAGCCGCTATAGCCGGCGTCTCTTTCGGATCAAAGCTGACCGTAATCACCTCAAACTCATCGCCAACATCGAATTCCATGACATTCAGAGCTTTGAGCAAACCGTTTAGAATCATGGTGCACAGCATTGGGCATTCATAATAGACCAACGAAAGCACCACCGGCTTGTCATTCACCAGCTCTCGCAACGCCACCCTCTCTCCCGACGCGTCGACAAACTCCAGCTCAAGCGGCACTTGCGCCTCCAGCTTTTGTTCGATCCCGACTTCATCCAGGTCGCCCGGACGCTCGTTTGAGGTTAACCCTTGCGCCAGCAATGTCACCGGGCTGGCAATCAGCACGATAGTGATAAGCAAAAACATTTCTTTAAAGGAATGAAAACAGCACATTCTCTAACGTCCTCCATTACTTTTCGGATTCGGCTGTCGCGCCGGATAACCGCGTTGTAGCATCATCTCCATGGCGCGCTCGATGGGAATACGCACGACTCCGGCTTCTTTCGACACCCAGCCGGCGCTGTTGATCATAGAGTCTTGTTTTGCCTCGAATGCCTCCCAGTCCACTTCCGGTTTCACCTGTAATCTCGGCCCAGGCGGCAGGCGCCTCTCCGTCGCCAGGGGTGCGGGACGGTAACGAGCCTCACGCTTGGGCTTGTCAAACAAATTGAGCACCCCGTAAGCAACGAAGAGCGCGACAAGCACAATCGCGAACAACCCAATACCTGAAATAAAGAGCGGCTTGAACTTTGCATCCGTGGTTTCATATCCCGGACTCTCGTGGGAAGGTCGTTTTTCTTCACTCATGCGCAAATACCTCTTTCAATCGCGGATCGTTGAATGGCAGCAAGGCTCTGCCCTTAAGCTGCCAGATGAAAGTGGCGACCCACAAACCGCCGATGCCAACCGGCGCGGCAATATCGAGCCAGTGGACAGAGATGCCATGCTGGTGAAAATTCGGCGCGACAATCCAGAACAGATCAAAAAAGCGAACGACGATGATTGCGATAGCAATCGATGACAGTACTTGCATATTCTGCTTGTTGCGGCGCGAAAGCAGCAGGGCAAACGGCACGGCAAAATGAAAAATCACCACGCCAAGAGAGAGCCACTCCCAGCCGCCATGCGAGCGGTGCAGATACCACGGGATTTCTTCCGGCAAATTACCGGCCCAGATAATCAGAAATTGCGACACGTTGACATAAGCCCAGAGCGCCACAAACGCCAGCATCAAATTGCCCAGGTCATGGAAGTGCTTCTTTTGGATGACTTCCGAAATCGGCTTTTTGCCGGACAGCTTGCCGACCACAATGGCGGCAAAGGCCAGAGTTGAAAGGCCCTGCCCAATGACAAAAACGAAACCAAAGATCGTCGAAAACCAGTGTGGCTCCAGAGACATCACCCAATCGATGGACGCAAACGTCATCGTCAGAACATAGAAAACCAGACACGGCCCGCTGATGTTTCGCAGCTTATCGGAAAGCCTAACATTGCCCGTGCGGTCCTGCTCGACAGACCATTTGTTCAGAAAAAAACCGAAGCCAAACCAAAGCAGGAAAAAGAAAGCCGCGCGAATCCAAAAGAACGGCTCATTCAAATAGAGCTGCTTGTGCTGCAGCACTGCGTCTTGCGCTACCGCTTCAGGTCGGGCCCAGAGATAGAGCTCCTGCATGCCAAACAGAAAAGGCAAAAACAGCACCGCCATCAGCGGCAAGGTGCGGGTTCCCGATTCCAGGATGCGCTGAATGACAAAACCCCAGCCGCCGCCGACCAGATGGTGCAGCGACACCAGCGCCAGACTGCCGAGCGCCAGGCCGATCCAGAACATATAGCCGAAGAGATATGACTGAAAGAACTGTTGCGAATTTGTGAAAGCGCCGATAATCGTTACAACCAGACCTGCGCCTCCGATGAGAAATGCACGTTGCTGAATGCGGTCAAGCTGTGGCCTTATGGCTTCAATATCGTTCATACTATTTTCCGAGCAATTCCTGCCGGATATCTTCCGGCACGTCTTCGATGTTTGCGTGCTGACTGAGTTGCAGAGCGCGGATGTAAGCCACAATGGCCCAGCGGTCGCGCGGCTTGATTCTTTCTTTGTACGAGTACATGGCGCCCAGGCCATTGGTGATGACATCGTAGAAATGTCCAACGGAAGACTCACGCAGCCGCGGGAGGTGCAGCGCAGGCGGCGCCCGGAATCCGCGTTGAACGATCATGCCCTGCCCGCCGCCGGTCTTGTCGTGGCAGGGGGCACAGAATATGTCATAACGCTCTCTGCCCCGCGCCAGCACCACTTCCGTAATCGGAAACGGAAACGTGGTCACAAGCTCGCCATCCTGCCTGCCTTCAAAGAAATGCGTGTCGATACGCAAATGGCCGCGCGGGATGGCGCCCTCCACGAGTTGCCGCGAAGCACGCTTGTCACCGAAGAACACATTTCTTTCCAGAGGTTCATAACGCGGCTGATCGTGCATGTCTTGCCGGCAAGCAGAGGTTGCGGTTGCGAACAGTAGCAGCAACGCGATGAACCAGAACTTGCCGTTTTCAGACAATCTGCGACGATTGCGATAAAGATGGAAGATGGCTTTACCGAACAATGCTCCATTTTTCATCTTCCATCCTCTATCCTCTGCTCTCCGTGTTTTCTTCTTCATCAAGTTTAATCTATCCTCAAACCAACTTAGACGCCTGCTTATAATCCGAAATATTCACCGCGCCTCCTCTAGCGCAATCCGATAAACCTCCATCCTCTATCCTCTATCTTCCATCCTCTATCTTCCATCCTCTATCCTCCATCCTCTATCTTCCATCCTCTATCTTCCATCCTCCATCCTCTATCTTCCATCTTCCATCTTCCCTACTTCGCCGTTTGTTTACAAAAATCATCAGCTCTCTGAATCATCCGGTTTAGCATACCACCGATTCGTTGCCAGGCAGCATCGAGCTCCTCGTAATCACTCTGAGTTACATACCCGCACGTAACTGCATGGTCCAACCATGCCTGCGTTTCCATCGCCTCACCCAAAGCTTCGCTAGTTTTGTGAATAAACGAAGCTTTGTAAATCCCTCTGGCCCAGCTCTCTGCAACCAGCGCATTCACGGCCCGCGACGACCTTCTAATTTGGTCTGTCAGAGCATAGCGCTCAACTGCTGGAAAATCACATGTTATCCGAAATATTCGCCGCGCCTCCTTTAGCGCAATCCGATAAACCTCCAAATCCCGGAAACTCTTTATAACGCTCATCTACTATCCCCTACCTTTCCATCCTCTATCTTCCATCCTCTATCTTCCATCCTCTATCTTCCATCCTCTATCTTCCATCTTCCATCTTCCATCTTCCACCTTCCATCTTCCATCTTCCACCTTCCACCTTCCACCTTCCACCTTCCACCCTCCCCCTCACGGCTCCACCTCAAACACCTCCTTCGCCTGCAAGGCCTCCAGAAAT
>CAZVSL010000534.1:0-4499 GCA_964629935.1 uncultured Calditrichaceae bacterium
ACCCGCTCCGTGCCGGTTGGCGGTCCCTGCGGATTTTCGAGAACTTCGTCCGGATTCTCCGGTTGTTTGTAATTGCCGTACCAATCGGCGCACCATTCCCAGACGTTGCCAAGTATGTTTGCTAACCCAAGGGGATTGAGGTTTTCTTTGCCGGTGTGGGGATTTGGCTCATCCACCGCATGGGCTTCACGCCGCGTGGTGTCGCCGAACCAGGCGTGGTTGGGCAATTCGTCTTCGCCCCCCTCAAAGTAGTACTGCATTCCCTGCGCGACCATCTTTTTGCCGCCGCGCGCGGCATACTCCCATTCCGCCTCGGTGGGCAGCCGGCAGCCGATCCACAAGCAAAAGTAGTAAGCTTCGAACCAGGTGTTGCCAATGGCCGGGTTGCTGTCACCTCCGTAATTGGGAAATTTCTCGCCAAACGGGAAGCTGGCGAGCATGCGGTTGGTGACCGGGTGCTTGGTCAGGCGAAAGCTGTTGACTTTGACCTGGCGGACGGGGCGTTCATTTGGTTCATGTTCGTCGTCGCCCCTGCGGAAGATGTCGCCCTCGACCTCAATCCATTCGAACAGATTCTCAGGATCAGACAACAGTTTTTGCTGATTTTCAAGCGCATGTTCCAGATCGAAAAGATCGTAGAGTAGACCGCCCGGCGCGAGTGGGCGCAGGCCCAGTTTTTCCAGGAGCATCTGCGCGTGATAGATCACCTGGCAGTCCTTTTCTTCACAATCGATGAGCAGGATTTTCAGGGTTTCCTCCACGAGATTTGCCCGGTTGCTCTCGTCAATGAGCGGCAGCGACTGCGCCAGCCCATCGATGAGTAGCAACTTGCCCTGGTTCCCGTCTTCTTGTTGGATAAGCGGTTTGAGCAAATCCGCTGCCGGCGTGGTGATTTCGGTGGTGACACGTAATGCCAGGGGCCGGTTGATTTGCCAGAGGCCGTGCACCAGCTTTTTTACATGTTCCTTATTTGCTAACAGGCCGGCATAGAGCCGCACCACTTCTTCCCAGTCGGGGTTCGCCGCATGCCGAATGACAAATTTGTTTTTCTTTGTCTTGTCGTCGCGCAACGCCAGCGCGGTAAAATACTCCCACAGCGAGCGATGCACGAAGGTAAAACCTTCGGCGGCGCGCTGAATCAGGCCGGTTTCACGCTGTACCCGGTCTAGGAAATTTTCGGTCTTGCCGATGCTCTCTGCCGTAAGAACGCGCTGGCCCATGACATTGACGTGGTCCACAGGAAAGTCGGCCTCCTGCCAGAGAAAGAAACGCAGCGACAGGTCTTTCAGAACCGCCAGGGTGCTGGCCATATCTATTTTCAATTTGGTCGCACTCTCAGGATCGTAGGCGCGTCGCAGCAGAGAATCCGTGCAGTTTTTGTAGAGATCGCTGCGCCGTTCAATGAGCGCGGTGTCGCCACCCTGATCGTAAGTGTAGCAAATCATGCTGAGCAAGAAGGGATTTTCAGCCAGGGCGTACATGCGTGGCTTGTCGTCGAGTGTACGCTGCAGCGCTTTGATCTTGTTCTCGTCGTCGCCGAACCATCTGTCGAGGTAATCAGCGATCAGTTCCGGCGTCAGCCTGTCGAGATCGAGAGCTGCGAATTCGGGATAGTCGTTTTTGTCCAGGCCGAGGGGCCGGGAGGCGACGATGATGTTACAGCGTGGATAATCCTGCGCAAGTTCACGCAAAGCCTCAGCAAAACCGGCATGGCTATCGGCGTCTTCGATTTCATCTACGCCGTCGAGCAGCACAACCATGGGTGGTTCGAGAAAGTAGTTTTCGGCGAGCAAGACTTTCTGGGTAGGCAGATTCGGGCAGAGTTTTTTCACACCCTGACGGATGAAGTCGTCGAGGGATTTTTTGCCAAAATCTAGGTTTTTCAAGCGCAGGTAAATGGGAATAGCAGGGTGATGTGGACCGTCACTGGCAAGCTTCCAGGTGAAATGGCGCAGGAGCGTGGTTTTACCGCTGCCGGGCAAGCCGCGGATCAGGATCAGGCGCTCGCGTTTGTGCAGGAAGATTTCGTCCATGGCTAAGGGCGCGGCATCGTCATCTTCACGGACAGCTTCGGAGGCGTCATCATGCCATGGTCGCAGATGCAGCGGGATGAAGCCGGTCTGTATGTTGGACATGCGTGAGAAAACACTGTCATCCTCACGTTTGCGTTCGCCGAATAGCATGATAGTGGAGAAATTCTGTCGGATTTTCTCGCGATAGCGTTGGACGGCTGCAAGGTGGTTTCGGATTTGGGTTTCGGTGGGTTGCCCGCTCAGGGTTTCCAGGATATCCCGCAAGTATTGCGTGCTACTTGCCGCGCGGCGATTTTGCAAAATGGTGTTGAGCGTGGGGTTTTTGGCAATGGCATGTTCAAAAGCCAGGAAAAAGTCGTGCAGCAGCGACACATCGAGTTTCAATTTGCCGGCGAGCGCCTCGAGCAGCGGCAAATCTTCGGGCAACTGTGCGCCATCAAGCCAGCACTCGATCTCAGAGTCGCCAACGAGCGAATCGAGCGTTCTGTTGACAATGGTCCTATTGTAATTACCGCGCGCCTTGAGTTGCTTTGCGAGGGTATCCTTAAACACCTGCTCAAAATTACGGCGGTCCTCAGCTAGCAGCTTGATCAACTCGACGATGCCGGCGCCGGCGGCTGCTTCGCCTGCTCCGAAAGGATTAAATGAAGGCATGTTAAACTATTCCCGACGTCTGGTTAGTTGTTCTTGCAATATTAGACGCGTTTTCTTTTATGCGTTTTCAATGAGCAATCAAGCGCAGATTAGCCTGCAGCCTGTGTTGACCCACCCCTGGCTCTTCGCTGCGCTTGAGCCTGTCCCCTCCGCGGAGGGGAATTGGGCAGAGTCCCCTCCCCGGAGGGGAATTGGGCAGAGTCCCCTCCCCGGAGGGGCGATTGGTGGACGAAGTCCGGCAATCGGGGTGGGTCAATACCTGCGCAAAACCCAGCCGCCCGCTATACTCCCACAAGTCCAGAACGTCTAATCCAACCATCTTAGGTTTATTACGTGTCCTTGTAGACCTGTCTAAGTATCTCCACAAACCGATACACTTCCTGAAATTGATTATATAGCGGTACGGGCGCGACCCGAATGACATCCGGTTCGCGCCAGTCGCAGATGACGTTTTGTTGTTTTAGACGTTCGTACACCAGCCTGCCATGGTCTTTTAAAGTCAACGAAAGCTGGCAGCCGCGCTGCTTTGGATCAGACGGCGTCAGAATAGTGACAAAATCGTTGCAGCGCTTGCGTAGCAAATAGTCGAGATAACCCGTCAGTTTTTCGCTCTTTTTGCGCAGCGCCGCCATGCCGGCGCGGTCGAATATTTCCAGGGAAGCGCGCAGGGCTGCCAGCGGTAGAATCGGCGGATTGCTTAGTTGCCAGCCTTCAGCGCCGGGGATCGGGCGAAACTCAGGCGGCATCTGGAAACGCGTTTGTTTGTCATGTCCCCACCAGCCGGCGAATCTGGGCAGGTCTGTGCGCTTAGCGTGGCGTTCGTGCACAAAACAGCCGCCGACACAGCCGGGCCCGGCGTTGAGATATTTATACGTACACCAGACCGCAAAATCAACCTGCCAGTCGTGCAGGGACAATTCGATGTTCCCGACTGCGTGTGCCAGGTCATAGCCAACCAGGCAGCCCTGTTTGTGTGCCGCCTGTGTGATGCGAGCCATATCAAAGACCTGGCCGTTGTAGTAATTCACACCGCCCAGCATGACCAGGGCAATGGTTTCGCCTTGTTGCTCCAACAACGTCTCGACATCTTCGGTGCGCACATAGCTCTCGCCCGCACGCGGTGCGATTTCGATAATCGCATCATCGGGATCATAACCATGAAATCTGACCTGCGACTGCACGGCATATTGATCCGAAGGAAACGCATTTGCTTCCATGAGGATTTTGTATTTGCGGGCAGCCGGCCGGTAGAACGACACCATCATCAGGTGCAGATTGACGGTCAGCGTGTTCATGGTCACGACTTCTGCGGGCCGGGCGCCCACGAGCCGCGCCGTTTGCTCTGTCAAAAGCTTGTGGTACGCCAACCAGGGATGTTTCGCTTCGAAATGGCCTTCCACGCCCAGGTTGGCCCAGTCCTGCAGCTCTTGCATGACATAATCTGACGCTGCTTTTGGCTGCAGTCCAAGTGAATTGCCGCAAAAATAGATGCACGGCTGGCCGTTTTTGTCTGCTGGCAGATGGAAGTGTTCGCGGTACGCTGCCAGCTCGTCAGCCCGGTTCAGCTCCCGGGCGCAAGATTGTTCGGTGGTGAAGTTTGACATTTGCTATGGTTATGATTTGGACGGTTGGAATATAACGATCCGGAGGGAACAAAACAAGTGTGCAATATTGATTGCATCCCCGGCGCTTGTTGCCGGGGGATGGTGAGCCTTCACGCGGTCAACAGCTATGGTTTAAAGAAACCGGTCAGTGGCTGCCAGGAGTCTAATCTTCAGTAAAAAAGACCCTTGCGAAGGTTGTCAACCTTCG
>CAZVSL010000535.1:0-3092 GCA_964629935.1 uncultured Calditrichaceae bacterium
TATTGTCGACCAGCTTGAAGACAAAGGCAGAAGTGTGCTTGACAATCAGAGCATGGCAGACTATTTCGCTCAGGTTCGTCACAAAGACCACTTGTGGGGGGTGGTGGACTTGACCGAGCTTTCGGATGTCTGGGCGCAGGAGCTGCGCAGGAACTCCTCTTTCAAGGGCACAGAATCCATCGAAAACATGGAAGCCCTGGTTTTCTATACCCATTTTGATGACAAGACGGATCTTTATATCAAAGGCAACTTTACCACCAAAGAAGAAGCCGAGACCATCTCCGAGATGCTCAATGGTTTCAAGGCCATGGCCAAACTTGTGGTCTCGGATGACCGCGAAGCCGTGGACATGCTCAATGAAATCAAGATCGAGTCAGAAGGCGCCGTGGTCACCATGACCAGCCAGGTGGATAAAGCATTCTGGGACAAGTTGCGTGAGAAGCGGCGGAGCTTTTCGGAGAAAGAGCGTCAAATGTAGGGCGATGCTACCACGATTCAAAGAATTGATTTCAGCCTCCGGCGCCTGCCGGGGGCTTTTTGTTTAGTTAACTAGTTAGTTAAGTTAGCTTTACGTGACTACGTGCCTTCGTCGTGAAATCACCTTACAACCCAACGACCATGAAGGTTGTCACGCCTCTTTTTTAAATGTCCAAAGCGAAGGCACAAACTTCAAAGCAGTTGTCTATCTTCAGTGCGTCTCCAGAATCAGAGGTGCCACAATATTACCGCAATTGAAAGCTTGACACTGAACAAGCTGTTCGTTAGATTAAAGGCTACCGAAGCAAGATTGCGCGTTAAGATTTGACCACGCGTCCTTCCAGGTTTCAGTTTGTTATCATCAATTGGAGCTTACTTTGGAAATCGATTCCGGCAAGTTTATCACAGCGGTGAGCTTCGCGGTAGCTTCGATCGTCATTGTTGTTGTCTCCTACGCAGTGCATGTTGTCGTCTCCAACCGTCGCTTGATACAGGCTCAACAAAAACTTAAAGCATTGACCGCGAATCTGGCCAGAGCTCAGGAAAGGGAGCGCAAACTCATAGCGGAGGAACTGCATGATCGCGTTGGCGAGACCCTGGTTGTATCCCGCCGGGCCATCGAGGAGTTGAAGACCAGGCTGGCTTCTAATCAAGCCAGTAGAGAATTGGATAAACTCAGCCAAACCATCCAAACATTTATGAAAGGGACTCGGTCTCTGATCTTCGACTTAATCCCGCCTGCATTGTATGATATCGGTCTGGAAGCAGCGGTCGAGTCATTCGCGACCCATTGCAAGAGCCAGTACCGCATAAACGTTCGCGTTGAGGAGAGCGGTCCGAGCAAGCAAATTGCGCCTGATATTGCGGTCTTTCTGTATAATGCTGTTCGGGAGCTCGTTCTCAATGCCGTCAAACACGCGAATGCGGATGCCGTTACCATAATGCTGAAACGTGGTCGCAATAAGTATAACGTAGTTGTGGAAGATAATGGAGTCGGATTTACAGCAACTCAGAAAAGTCCTACCCCAATAGGATTAAGTGGCTTTGGGTTGTTCAATATTCAGGTCCAAGCCGAGCATTATGGCGGCTATCTTGACATCGACGAGTCACCGCCGTCAGGCGCGCGCGTGTCTGTTTGGGTATCATTAACAGGAGCCGACCATGGCGATTAAAGTACTGGTGGTTGATGACCACACAATTATCCGTTCAAGTTTACGGGTTTTGTTGGAGCAGCAGTCCGAGGTGGATGTGGTTGGCGATTCGGCTGATGGCATGACTGCAATTGAGCTGGCACGACAACTATCTCCGGACGTAGTACTAATGGATGTCATGCTGCGAGGTTCGGAGGTGAGTGGCATTGAAGCAACCCAAAAAATCACCGAAGTAATGCCAGAGACCAAAGTCATTGCCTTATCGGTGGTTGAGGAGATCACCTATGTGAAGCGAATTTTAGCGGCAGGTGCGACTGGCTATTTGTTCAAAGGCTGTACAGAGGAAGAACTCGTGGAAGCGATTCACAGCGTTGTTAAGGGACAATCTTACTTCAGTGAGGGAGCACTCCAGGTAGTCCAGGAAGACTATGTCACCACCGCCCAGAGCCAGGGCAATTACAGCAAACTTACAGTCCGTGAGATGGAGATTCTTAAGCTGATCGCATCCGGTCTTCCCACCAAAGGTATTGCCGCCGAGTTACGCATTTCGCGCAAGACTGTCGATGCACATAAGCGCAATATTATGGAAAAGCTCGAGATGTGGAGCGTAGCCGAGTTGACAAGGTATGCTTTGAAGGAAGGGATAATTGTGGAAGAGAAATAAGATTAACGGTTTCGTCAAGGCTGGAAGCAGATTAACCAAAGTTTTGAGAAATTTTTCTTGACAAATGCCTCTCGTTTTTCTAATCTGTAACTAACGTGAAACACAATATCGTTTATATGACCGTGATGTCTCCCTAACGGTCAGATCGCAGAAGATATCGCTCAGCCGTCATCCCATCTTGTACCTACATCACGATCGAGCTTCCGCTGCCCCATAGCTCACCTGCAATGGGCAAAAACGGATGGTAAGCCGCCATGCCACCAAAAAAGCAGAACCCACCAACCGGCTCTGAGCACGCGAATAGTCGTTTTCAAGTGCTCGCAGAGCGCCTTCTGGCTATTACAACTGAGGAGCAAATGCATGAATTTGTTCTGGAACATCATGCGGATTTGACTCCTGCTTTCTTCAATCGGTTCGAATCCTGGGCATTTGCCAAAGACAGGGCGCCACAGTTCGTCGCAAAGATAGCAGGTATCTGTGCCAACTGTTGGGCAGATCTGGGTAATTGTCATTATACCAGACGTGAGTACGCGCAGGCCGTGTGGTGGTACGAACGTGCTCTGAAACTGGCGACGAGACTGCAAAAGAACATCGCGTGCAAGAACTTGCTCTACGCGCTGGGCCAGGCGCAATTTGGTGCGGGCCAGTGGCTGGAAGCGGAAGCGAGCTGGCAAGCCGCTTTGCAACTGGCAAAGGAACTCGAAAATCATGAGCATGACGCCACTTCGTTGAACGACATCGGCAGCTTGCTTGCCACAGCCGGGCGATGGGAGCAGGCCGTCAGCTACTATCTGCATGCA
>CAZVSL010000535.1:3102-4488 GCA_964629935.1 uncultured Calditrichaceae bacterium
CATCAACCTGGGGAATGTGCACCGTCAGTTCTGTGATGCTGAGCGGGCATTGTTCTATTATGGCGAGGCATTAGAAACCGCTATAAGAATCAATTATAAACAACATGAAAACAGAATCTTAAGTAGCCAGGGCATAGTTTACCGAGATCTTGGTGAGTTAACCGCGGCTCGCGAAGTCTTCGAACGAAGTTTCAAGATTGCTCAGAAAGCCCGGGATGAAGCAGGTGAGAGCGATGCCCTCGGCAACCTGGGCAACCTGTGCTACCAGCAGGCTCAGTTTGAAGAGGCCCGAGATTTCTATGAGCAAGCACTGTTGATATCGCAAAAGCTTGATGATCGTCACTTTGTGACACGCTGGACCGGAAATCTGGGAAATGTCTACGCAGGGCTTGGGCAATCAAAGCAGGCAAAGAAGCACTACGAACAGGCGCTTACGGTGGCGGCCACCATCCATGACCTGGACCATCTGTATCTTTGGAATTACAATCTCGGTATGCTGTACCGGCGAGCCTTCCTGCGACCACAACAAGCTTACGACTGCTTTGTCTCTGCAACCGAGTATCTGGATGAGTTGCGCCGTGCCGTCCGGCTGGATGATTTTAGCCGGTCGTTTGCAGAAAGCAAGGTTCTTGTTTATCAGGACCTGGTTAACGTATGCTTGGAGATTAAGGGGTGCCATAAACAGGCCATTAACTTTGCGGAGGATGGCAAGGGATATACCCTGATGCGCATGATTGCGGAAGCCAATGTGAAGCCTGGCGCAAACGTGCCAAAAGAGATGCGCCAGAAATATGATCGTTTGTTGGCAGAGCAACGGAAACACGAAGAAATCCTCTGGGCTCTACACGAGCCTGAGGCGAGGAGCCCTGAAACAAATAAATTTTCAACGAAAACACAACCCAATCAGGCCGACCCAGCATCAACTCGAATGAGTGAAAAGCAACTCAAGTACGAAAAATACACGAGCGAGCTCTTGCGTATCCGGGAAGACCAAGCCGCTAACCTCAGAGCGATCGCAGAGCATGACACAACTTTTGCTGACATCTATAACCGAAGTCCTGTTACCGTTGCCAGAATTCAACAACATCTGCAGGACCACCATCGAAACACCGGTGTGGTCGAGTTCTTTGTCACGAGAGAACAAACGATCGCTTTTGTTATTACTCAGGATGAGTGTCATATAAGGCCGCTCCCGCAGCTCACAGAAAACCAGCTAAATCAAATGTATCGCACGTGGTTTTCTTATTACAGGGTTCTCATTGAATCCAACAAAAAATGGGAGCTGCGGCCCTGGGACGAAAATGCCCGCAGAGAACTTGATACGGCATTAGAGCACTGGTTTCGTGAGATCGACACAATTGGTAGCTATCTCTTCGAGAAACTGTG
>CAZVSL010000536.1:0-4481 GCA_964629935.1 uncultured Calditrichaceae bacterium
TGCCTTACCGGCGACAACAAAACCGCGTTTGACCGTGTCACCCACAGCGAAAGACAGGTAATTGATAAATCTCACCGGACGAATGGTTTGACTGACCTCGTCAAAACGTTCCAGGTGCAACGTCAGTCGCTCATCGATCAAGCCATCCAGATCCTCATCTATTAGATTTGCCAGCGTATCTTCCTGCACTATCGTGCCCCCAGCAGGAAGAACCACTCTCTGGCCGAGGCTCTCAAATGTTCCGCCGCCAGCGGGATACTCGATGATGCGACGCTCGAATGTAAGCGAGTCAATGAGAACGATCTTGTCTCCCGGGCCAATGGTCCTGGGCTCAAAATCCTCCACTGTAAACAACGGTACGCGTTCATCCGGATCGCCGTCGATGAGACTGAGCAGTGGCAGATTATTCGGCTGGTCAGCATCGCCATCATTGTCAATGCCATCCACCTGATTGCCGGGCGTTTCCAGGAGTTTGACTGAACCGAGGCCAACGGGCTCGCCGCCAAATTCTTCACCGCCGACCCGGTCGCCATCAGTAAGAAATGTGACGTTGGTCTGTAAATCCACAAACGGCAAATCATCCGCAGCATCGCCGCCGACTATGTCTGCCAGCCAGATCAGAAAGGTAGATTTGGGAACGCGTTTTGTACCGTCATTCAAAATATCATGTATGAAAAACACCACATCGTTGATCAGAATCTGAGACCAAGCCATGGCGCGAACGTCCATCAGCAAACCGAGGCCGCCTCTGGTGGGGTCCGTCTCGTCGGGAATATAGTTGAAGCGCGTGTACAGATCATCTGAGGTGCGATAGAACATCTCCTGATCAGCGTTAAAAATGTTTTTGCCAAAAAAGCCGTTCCACGAGCCGACCCACCCCGGGTCCACCGGGTCCTCCTGTTTATCCCGCCAACCTCCCTGAGCAGCGCCGGGCCAGGTATTGGGGTTATCGCTGCGCGCTATTGAATTAGCATCCGGATTTAGAAATCCCTCAACCGGTTCCAGATTCCAGGAACCGCCGCCGGGACTCTCTCTGAATGTCGGGAAATCCACGATTTGTATGGTATTGCCAGCCTCGTCAGTCACTTCTCCGGCTTTCCAAATGGCAACCAGAGCAATATAGATCCGGTCTGTATTCTTGGGCCATTCATACGGGATCTCGTCAGGGCGTGCTGACGTTCTTCCGCTGAAACCAAAGTTGAAAACAGTAGCGCGAACGTTGTTGCCGTCAATATTTGTTTTTCTTCTGAACACCGGGTTGCCGCGATTGTCAGACGGAACATGCTCTTCATCCTGGGCGAAACTGCCGCTGGCCATGACCAGAACAAGGCAGAGAAGCGCAAGCAGGCGCCCCGGCACAGCATGAACCTGTAAGCGCGGAAAATTCGGTTCTATTCTTAGCATTTCCTCATTCCTCGTTTGTTTTGCCATTTTAGCGCTCAGAAGGACACACTGGTCCCGAGCTGAATCCGTCTTGGCTCTGAGTAGAAATCGGGTCTGATAAAAAACGTTGGGTCTGCCGCCACATTTTGCTGCTCCCGGAACGTAAAATCGGCTTCGCCCGTATCTGCAAAAATATCTGTTGGATTCTTCGCGTCAAACAGGTTGAAAACCTTCGCAAAGAACTTGATGTCGAATCTACCCATGTCAAACGTCTTGAATGCATTTAGGTCCACTGTGAAAGTGGCCGGCTTGCGGCGACTGTTCTTTTCCAGTCCCCCGACGATGGTCGTGCCGGTTTGTCGAAACGTGCTAATTTCGGGCGTGAACGGTTGCCCTGTGTTCAGGCGCTCGATCAAACTGATCCCCCAATCGCTTGCACCGACGAACAGACTGGCATTCAAAGCATGGGTCTGGTCCCAATCGAGCGGCGTGAGTTGTTGCGTCGGTTGGTTGCCGTCTCTCTGCGCGAAGAACTCCTCGTCCGGATTGGAATTGGTGCCTTCAGCCACCTGAAACGTGTAGTCGATATTGAAGGAAAAATGGTTGGCAAAACGCCGGGATAGCGCCAATGTAAAACCGACGACATTGGCGAAGTCCCGGTTGATTCGCCTGGTGTAGCTCACACCAGCCAGTGCAGCATCAATTGGCGGGCTGACGGAAACCCAGTCGCGGATGTCGCGGTAGAACAGCGTCACATCAGCTCCGATTTCCTCGGAAAGTTGTTGCTGCAAGCCAAGCTCATACATCGTGGTGCGTTGCGGCTTGAGGTCCGGGTTACCAAATCTTTCGCCCTGTAAACCCGTGCCGGTGGTCAACTTCAAGCGATCCTCACGATAGAGTTGCTCGAAATCGGGTATCTGTGTGAAGATTCCAAATGAGAAATGGATCACGCCCCGGTCTGTGATGGGATAGGCGACGCCCAGACGTGGGCTAAATTGCTTCTTGATGCTTGCGGCGCGGTACCAGCCTTCTGCCCTGCGTTCTTCAACAGTTTTCTCATTATCTGTCGTCCGTTCCGCAACTCCGATGACGCCATCGCCATTGGTATCATGATAAATGTTCCTGAGCTTAAAGGGGTTGAAGATGTTGGGATCGGTCAGATCCACCGGTATCTCTCCTCTTGAATTGAACAGATCGAAGCGCAAGCCGACGTTGATGATAAGACTCTCGTATTCAATCTTGTCTTGCAAATAGGCGGCAAATGTAAAGGGATTGCGATTGAGCAGACTTCTGCCGGCCTGAGAAGGATCACGAATTGCAGGTTGAAAGGGTACGATTTGCTGTCCGTTTTCGTCTGTAGCAGGGACCAGGGTAAAATCATCCATAAACACGTCGTCAAATTTCACTTCAACACCGGTTTTGATCTGGTGACGCTGATTCAACTGACTGGTAAGATCGAACTTGCCAATCCAGGTTTTGGTCCTGCGCTCAAACCTGCTCAAGTCAGTTCCGACTCTGAAGAATTGGTCCGGGACCGACTCCACAGGAGGCAGATAGCGCGGATCGAAGGGATCGTCAAACAAGACCGACTCGAGTTCATTTTCCTTATATGAGCCTGTCAGTTCATAGAAGGTATTGGCGCCAACAGCATGTGTGAGGTTGGTGATGAGTGTAAAGCCCTGCTCTTCGTCGCCCCGTGCCCCGTTCGGATTGATCCTGTAATCATGTTCGTATTTGCCGCGGTCTTTCTTGCTGCCAAGGGCGTCTATCTTGAGTTTCAGCGGACCGGTGATTTTCCATTCCAGGCTTGCCTGGCCGCTCCAGCGGTCTTCAAAATTGAAAGCATGAAAACTACTGTCCCCAAAGGCAGGAATGAGCGTGCCGTTGACTTGTTGCACCCCCTCAACCTTGAAAATCTCGATACCGTAGATGTAGCCGCCATTGTTGAATCGACGTCCGCTGGCAAAAAAAGTCAGCCTGTCTTTGATGATCGGGCCGCCGACCGAGCCTTGAAAGTTGTAGTTGCTGGTGGCGTTGAAATCGTCGATATTGAAGAATATCTCATCGTTGCCGCTGACATAATCTCCTGACCAAACCTCGAAATTACCTTGAAATTCATTGCTGCCGGATTTGGTTACAATGTTTATAACCCCGCTGAGTGCTTCGCCATATTCGGCGTTGAACGTACCACTGATGACTTGCAGCTCCTGAATAGACTGGTTGTCCACATCGATGCCCTGGGTACGGGTAAAATCATCCGTGATTCTGACGCCGTTGACCATGTAGGCCACTTCGGTTGAACGACCGCCGCGGATATGTATGCCGCCGTCCTTATCGCGATTGATGCCAGCCTGCAGGTTCAAAAGATCGCCAAATTCCTGCACCGGCAGGCGTTTGATTTCCTCGGCCTGTACGCGCGCCTCCGCTGAGGTCAGGTCCTTGCGCACAATGGGCCGCTCGGCCACGATGACGAGTTCCTCACCGAGCTCAATGGTTTCAGCACGAAGCTGAAAATCGATGCGCGTGGTCAAATCTGTCAGGACTTCAACATTCTTGGTCACAACAGTCTGATAGCCGATGAAATTGGCCCGGACTTCATAGACTCCGGGGGGAACGCGCAAGATATTATAGTTCCCCCCCATATCTGTAGCCGCTCCAACCGTTGTCCCGACCACCTGGATATTTGTTCCAGGCAGTGGCTCTCCGGTCTGTGCGTCCGTTACGATTCCGGTTATTTTGCCAGTTTTCTGTGCTATTGCTGACGAGCACAAACACAGAAAACACATTAGAACGAGTAGAATATCAAGTCGTCTCATATTCTGCCCCATCATCGCTAGTTTTGTTGGGCACTATTGCCTGATTTTTATTTCCTTTAGTCGATCAGCCATGACAGAGATCCTGTCGATGTTCTGCTTTATTTCTTCTATTCTTTGGCGACGGTAGGCATCGTGCATAGCATATCGTACCGCTGCTTCAACCTCAGGTCTCACCTGTTCATATTCTTTGATTCTCGCTGGCTTTTTTGCAATGCATTCGAGAAAAACGAACATGGAGTCCATGGCAATCGGGCCTTTTTGCTCGCCCGCTTGCATGGCAAA
>CAZVSL010000537.1:0-4479 GCA_964629935.1 uncultured Calditrichaceae bacterium
TCATGAAATTGACACAAGCGATGAGCAAAATAAAGCCGGCGATGATCGAAAAGATGGTGACGTATTTTATGTCACTGTTGGCCTGCCATTCATTGCGTCTGTCCGAATGCAGGTGAATGTCTGTCAGCGGTTGCAGATAGCACTCCTGATGATAGCCGCTGCCGGTTTCCTGTTGCGGGATGTATTGCGCCGAGATACGATGCAGTTTCTGGCCCAATACTGTGACATCTGTTGTTTCGCTCAACAGCAGATAGGTGTAGCCGCCAAACGACCACCAGGTGGTGCGCATCCAGTGGTTGCGTTCTTCCAGGGTGCGCATAGAGGCGAGAATATCAAAATCAAAATGTGAGTTGGAAGGAGGGTCAGCCAATATCCCTGTCACCTTGAAAGACAGAGTATCATCGACCACCAGCGTCTGACCCAACGGGTCGGTCTTGCCAAAGTATTTGGCGGCCGTCTCTTCTGTTAGCACCAGGGAGTAAGGATCGTACAACACTGTCTGTTTATCGCCAGCGAGCAGTTGAAAATCGAACACCTGAAACAAGGCGAAATCAGCATAGACAAATGTCTCGTAGAATTTGTCCGCACCGTGGCTGACAAGATAGTCCTCGACCGGTCGCAAACGCACGGCGTGCTCGATTTCCGGGAAATCGCGCTCGAGAATGGGTGCGATGCCCGGACCGCTGGTGGCGTAGTTGTCCACCTTGCCTGTGGGCGGAAACACATCGACGACCAGCCGGTAGATGCGGTCTGCTTTGCTGTGAAATCGGTCATAACTCAGCTCATGCCGGATAAACAACCCGATCAAAATGCAGCAGGTCATGCCAACCGCGAGTCCGGCAATATTGATTGTCGAATAGCCCTTGTGCTTCAGCAGATTGCGAACCGCCATCTTGAGATAGTTTCCGAACATGATGTCCTCACTCTTGAGTTTGAATTGTTACGAACGGTATACCTGTAAACCTTGGGACAGGCGCAGTTCTTCCGAAGTTGCCCTGTCGATGTCTCAGTTAAATCTGGACATGTTTGGGCAAGATATTATTTTTGTCAGGATTTACGGGATGAACCGGATTTTTGGGGATTTGCCTCAAATAATCCTGCAAAATCCGGTTCATCCTGTCAAAGGGTTTTGGTAGTTGCTACTTCGCCTTGCGGATATAAATCCTGCCGTTGTAGGTGGAGAAATGAAACTCGGGCCCGCCGCCGTTGATGCTGCCGTACAAGGCGCTCTCGACCTGCAGCCTGAACTTGCCGCCTTCGGCGCGGTTGTCTTTTTTGATGGTCTTGGCGCGCTCTTCGAGCTTGATATCGAAATCGCTATAAATGTCACCATGCTCGGTTTTGAGCTTGACGTCGGCCTTGACGTTGGCTGGCAGGGTCACATCGACATCACCATTGAAGGAAGCAAAAGACATGGGCTTGTCGGACGTAACTTTGTTGAGGCTTACGGTAACGTCACCGTTGGTGGTGTTGGCGAGCACGGTGCCGGAGACATTGACGATCTTGATTTCACCGTTGACATTGTTGGCTTCGATTTCACCGCTAACTTTCTCGATAGTGATGTCGCCGTTGTTGACGGTACTGACACTGAGCGAGGTATTGCGCGGCACCTGAATATCGAGGTCAACCGTGCGTACGTGCGAGCTGGCGCTGACCTCCATCTCATTATGCTCCTCGACGACCGAAAGGCCGGTCGAGGCAACAGTGAGTCTTTTCATGCCTTCGGGCGCTTCGCGGGAATCCCGGTGTCCTTTGTGGATGCGGGTGCGTGTTTTGGCTTCGATGATGACTTCTTTGCCGTCATAGCCTTTGATGGTGATCCCACCATGCACGAGGCTGGCCTCAAGCTTTCCGGGACGCGAAGGGTCGCTGAAGGGTACGGCGATCCTGTCGCTGGTTTGCGCCTGGACGACGCCTGTCGGCACGGCGCCAAAAAGCATGCAAAAGGCGAGCAGAAACGCTCTTGCAATTGCATTACTATAAGGAGAGCGCTTTGGTGATGTGATTTTATTTCGATTCATGACTTATCCTCATATATCGATGATTTTAGAAGTAACTCGCTGCCCTTTGTTATTGGAACAGCGAGCGTTGAAATGTTCATCTTCTCTATCCTGTAATATGTGCAGCTTGCGCGACGGTGTTTTGGTTCCTTGTTATAGGGTTTCATGGTAACGGCATCGAATCCGCCCTGTCCCCCTATGCCAAACTTTGCCAAAAGGGGGAACTGCGATCCAAGTCCCCCTTTCGTAAAATTCGTAAAGGGGGATTTAGGGGGATTTCACTTCTTCGCGATATAAACATCGCCATTGAATGAATCAAACTCCAGCACCGGCCCGCCATCACCGATTCTGGCGCCGAAGGCTTCGTCGCTTTTGTAGATAAATTTGGCGCCTTTCCGTTCTTGCTTGGCTGGCCTGGGCGGCAAGTAGCTGACCTCGAAATCCGTATAGATTTCCCCGTTGAAGGTCTTGATACGCAGGTCTGCCG
Source organism: uncultured Calditrichaceae bacterium (assembly GCA_964629935.1). Classification (GTDB taxonomy): domain Bacteria; phylum Zhuqueibacterota; class Zhuqueibacteria; order Oceanimicrobiales; family Oceanimicrobiaceae; genus CAZVSL01. Next base: position 2,488 of record CAZVSL010000537.1, read on the forward strand.
ACAGCCCCGCTTTGAAGAAGACGTCTACCTCACCGTTGAGCGAGCCAAAAAAACAGTCGCTGCGCGGATTCTCGCTGAACTCCACCCGCACATCGCCGTTGAGTGTATAGATGCGGCCAGCCCCGGCGACCTCGATCGCCTCGATACCGTCGTTGATATTTTCCAGGTTGAAATCACCCCGGACATCGCGCACGGATATTTCGCCGTCGTTGATGGTCTTGAGGGCGAGGCTGGTCCTGTGCGGTACTTTAACTTTGAAATCATGGTGGACATCGTAACCGTAGCGGCGGCAGCCGCGATAATTGACGGAGCCATCATCGCAGCGATAAGGTGCATCCACATAGAAGTCGACGGCATTACCCTGTTGCGTTATTTCGAGTGTGATTTTGTCTTTGGCTTCTTCCAGATTGGCTGCATTTCTGGCAAAGATGGTTTTGTAAACCACAACCTCCACATTATTCTGCTTATGTCCCGTGACCTTGATATAGCCATTTATGGCATCGATAGTGAGCTGCTTTTGCGCATCAGCATCCGCAAAAGTAAAGGTGCGCTTGATGGTTTCCTTTTCTTCTTTGTGTTGCGGAAAGGCAGATGAGACAAAACAAAGAATGATACAGCTTGTGATGGCAAAATTATGATACATGACTAAATCCTTGCTTTTAGTAACGGCTCTCGAATCCCTCCTGGCCCCCCTTTGCCAAGGGCTTTCAGAAAGGGGGATTTTATTGCTGTAATTGCTCAATCGCTTTGCTGGCGCGTTGGCGCACTGCCTGGTCGAGTTTCTCGCTGTTTATGAACTGCTCCAGGATTTCGATGGAACGCTTTTCTTCCTGTGCTACCAGTAGTTCTATCAGGGCGATTTGCATCATAGGCGAGGATTGCCGGTTAAGCGATTCCAGCAAGCCCTGCCGGATGATCTCGCGGTCGTAGAATGCGGACAGGGCGTCGACTGTGGCCAGACGCACGTTGAGGTTCGGATCGTAGTTGAGCGTATTCATCAAAGCTGAGAGGGTGGACTCATCCGGACGCTCGATGCGATTGCTGTAGGTGACGCCGCGTAGGCGGTCGCTGGAGGACTGACTTTGCAACAGGGAAATCGCCACCATCTGGCGCAAGTCGCCCACTTCCCTGCGCAAGGTGCTGAGGTCGCCGTTGCCGGCACCGAGACGGTTACCGACAAACAGCCCGGCGACCAATAGAGCCAGCGCCAGGCCAAACTGCATCACCGGCTGCCGTGGCCACCAGCGTTCCAGCCAGCGGTTGATCACATCCCGCAAGCCTGCTTTTGCCGCAGCATGTTGCTGGCCGGCTTTATAGGCTTCCAGCATCGCATAAAATCGCGGATGCATAGTGGCGTCGGGCTCAGCCTCGGGCAGGCTCTGCAGTTTTAGCCACATGTCGCGCAGACCATCGATTTCCTCCTTATTGCTCGCGGTCGCCAGCCTTGCTTCAAAATCTGCCCTTTCCTGTGGCAACAGATTATCCTTCAAATAATCAGACAGTTGTTCCATGAGTTTATCATCTTTGCGACTCATACCTGCTCTCCTGAAAGTTCAAAAAATACCTCTCGCAATCGTTTCACGGCCCGATGCACGCGTGCTTTTACCGTGCCTTCCAGACACCCCAGGATGTCGGCAATCTCTTTATATTTCATGTCCTGAAACCGGCTGAGCAACAGTACCTCGCGGTCTTCAGAGCCGAGACGTGCCAGCGCCAGATGGACCAGATGGTGTGTTTGCTTCCGCTCCATTTTTTCTCCCGGATTCAGTTCGACGGCCGCTTGTTCATCCGGCATCGCTTCATCATCTGATTCCAGCTTTTTCTTCTTCAACACATCGATGCGGACGTTGCGCGCGATGCGAAACATCCACACTGTGAAGATGCTGTCGCCGCGATACGTATGGCGGTATTTCAACATGCGAAAGAACACCTCCTGCACCAGATCCTCACTCAAGTCAACGGAGCTGGTCATACGCAGGAAGAAATTATACA
>CAZVSL010000538.1:0-4457 GCA_964629935.1 uncultured Calditrichaceae bacterium
ACTGCATCCATCCCGATGGCTCCAAACCTTCGGATGCCTGCACGGTCGCGGCCAGGGGTGCAACGCATGTCTTTAAGTACCAAACCCAATAAGGACGAAAATCAGTGTTTCATCAGTGCCAATCCGTGGCTAAAACGAATCCATGTGAATTCTGAGACCAGTATCCTGAACCGATTGCATTTTGCTAAGAGAGGAAAACTATTATGCACGGCGGCGACCTGATAGCCGAAGCGCTAAAGGCGCACGGCGTCCAATTTGTTTTCACATTATGTGGCGGCCACATTTCGCCTGTTCTGGTGGGGTGCAAACAGCGCAACATACGTGTGATTGATGTACGCCATGAAGTCACGGCGGTCTTTGCGGCGGATGCGGTGGCGCGGCTCAGCGGCGTGCCCGGCGTGGCTGTGGTCACGGCGGGCCCGGGTGCAACCAACACTATTACGGCAGTTAAAAATGCACAGTTGGCGCAATCCGCCATTGTGTTGTTGGGCGGCGCCACGGCTACGGCGCTCAAAGGCAGGGGCTCGCTACAAGACATCGACCAGATGGCTCTGTTCGAACCGCATGTGAAATGGGCGACCTCGGCAAAGCGCGTGCGTGATCTGGCGCCGGCGATCAGACAGGCGTTTGCCATTGCTCGCAGCGAGGCGCCAGGGCCGGTATTCGTAGAATGCCCCGTAGACCTGTTGTATGATGAAGCGGTCGTGCGCGAGTGGTATGGCGTAAAATCCGGCGGCCGGTCGCTGGCGGAGAAAGCGTTGAAATTCTATCTCAAACGCCATGTCAATCGCTTGTTCGCTGGCAACTGGCAGTCGCCGGAGGTTACACCCGCAGACGTGAAAATTCCGGATGCCGATATGTCGGTCACCCGGCAGGCAGCGAAAAAGCTGGCCGCTGCCGAGCGGCCCGTTATGCTTATTGGCAGCCAGGCGATCATCGCGCCGGGTGACGTTGCCAAACTTGCGCAGAGTGTAGGGAAGCTGGGCATTCCGGTTTATCTTTCCGGCATGGCCAGAGGGCTGCTGGGCCGCGGCCATCCGCTGCACATGCGCCACAAACGCCGGCAGGCCTTGAAAGAAGCGGATGTCGTCCTGCTGGCTGGCGTGCCGTGCGATTTTCGGCTGGATTACGGCCGCCACATTCCGCGACGCTCCTATTTGATTTCCGCCAACCGCGACAAGCAGGAAATGCGCAAGAATCGCAAGCCCAAACTGGGTGTGTATGGCGACGTCGGGCGTTTTCTCAGGCAGCTCGCCGCGTTAGTTGCGCCCAATCCGGACTGGCAGCTTTGGACTGCCTCCCTGCGCGAACGCGAATTGCGGCGCGAGCATGAAATAGACGAGCAAGCAAAGCAATCGACTGAGTACATCAATCCCGTCTATCTTTGCCGGGAGCTGAACCGGCACATCGCCGATGGCTCCGTTCTGGTTGCAGACGGCGGCGATTTTGTCGCGACCGCCTCCTATACAGTCCGGCCGCGGGCGCCGCTTTCCTGGCTCGATCCCGGTGTATTCGGCACTCTGGGAGTTGGAGCCGGCTTTGCCCTCGGCGCCAAGCTCTGTCGCCCCGATGCTGAGGTCTGGGTACTGTACGGCGATGGCTCCGTCGGCTACAGCCTGAGCGAATTCGATACTTTTGTGCGCCACAACTTGCCAGTGATCGCCGTGGTCGGCAACGACGCCTGCTGGATGCAGATCGCGCGCGAGCAGATCGAGATTCTGCAGGATGACGTCGGCACGGTGCTAAGTCACACCGATTATCACCGTGTGGTAGAGGGTTTTGGTGCGCGTGGCTTTGTCGTCACCGATGGTGAGAAAGTTTCGGGTGTGCTCAATGAAGCGCAGGAGGCGGCGGCTGAGGGCGCGCCGGTTTTGGTGAATTGTTTGATCGGCAAGACGGAGTTTCGGAAGGGGTCGATTTCGATGTAGATCCATCCGATGGCTCTGAGCCATCGGATGGATATTACATCATACAGAAATTTCTTCAATGAGGCTCCCAATGCCCACCTGATTTCCGCTTTGTGCTCGATGTATCTTGCTTTCCATAATCCACAGGATTCACAGCGACACATGGCAAGGCTGAACGCGTCCATTGAAAAGGCAAAGGCGCTTGCAGCACAGAGTCCGCACTTGTCAAGTGTTCAGAGTTTTCGGAATGTCTTTTCCGATCCGCAGGCAACGCAGGAATATGCTCTGCGGGCCATTGCTTTTCATGACAGATAAACAGAGAAGCAGACAGAATTGGCCGATTGGTGGCGGGTATGGCCCTACTCCATTCTCGCACCTGGAAAGTTATCGCCGCTGTTGGCTCTAATGTCAATTGGAACGACGACATTGTTGATTCTGCCTCGTGCAATCTCGAAAGGCCAGTACGAACGGAAAGAACGGAACTCACGCCGACAATTTCTCCGGAGCCTCCTTCTTAGCCTTCCTGAATTCTTCGCCCTTTTCTTCGAGGCCGGCGTTGAGCGCTTCTTGTTCTGCCAAACCATGCTGCGTCGCATAGTCGCGCACGTCCTGAGTGATCTTCATGGAGCAGAATTGCGGACCGCACATGGAACAGAATTTCGCTTCTTTGAAGCGGTCGTGTGATAGTGTCTCATCATGATAGGCGCGTGCTGTCTCAGGATCGAGCGCCAGATTGAATTGATCTTCCCAGCGGAACTCAAAGCGCGCCCTGGAGAGTTCATCATCCCACTTTTGCGCCCCCGGATGACCCTTAGCCAGGTCCGCTGAATGTGCAGCGATTTTGTACGCAATCAGGCCCTGTTTTACATCTTCCTTGTCGGGCAGGCCCAGGTGCTCCTTTGGGGTGACGTAACAAAGCATGGCTGTGCCATACATACCGATCATGGCAGCGCCAATAGCTGACGTAATATGGTCATATCCGGGTGCAATATCTGTCACCAGTGGACCGAGTGTATAAAACGGCGCTTCGTGGCAAATCTCCTGTTCCTTGTCGACATTTTCTTTGATCAGATGCATGGGAATGTGTCCCGGTCCCTCTATCATAACCTGAACGTCATGTTTCCAGGCGATTTCTGTGAGCTCGCCGAGCGTCTCCAGCTCAGCAAACTGCGCGCGGTCGTTGGCGTCAGCGATGGAGCCGGGTCTCAGGCCATCACCAAGTGAGAAAGCGACGTCATAGCGTTTTAAAATCTCGCATATCTCCTCAAAGTGGGTGTAAAGAAAATTTTCTTTATGATGATATAAACACCATTTCGCTAAAATTGAACCGCCTCTTGAGACGATACCTGTAACGCGATCTGCGGTCAGCGGTATGTAGCGCAGAAGAACGCCGGCGTGAATGGTCATATAGTCCACACCTTGTTTTGCCTGGTCCTCGATCACTTTGAGCATCAAATCGGGCGTCAACTCTTCCGGCGCATCGACGTAGGTCAGGGCTTCGTAAATAGGTACAGTTCCAATTGGCACGCTGGAATGACGCAATATCGCATCCCGCGTTTCAATGATCGCTTTGCCAGTGGAAAGATCCATCACCGTGTCTGCACCCCATTTGATAGCCCACTGTAGCTTTTCAACTTCTTCATCGATGGACGAAGTCGTGGCCGAGTTGCCGATGTTTGCGTTTATCTTAACAGTAAACGCCTTGCCGATAATCATGGGCTCCAGCTCCGGGTGATTGATATTTGACGGGATAATAGCCCGCCCTTTCGCCACTTCGCTGCGTACAAATTCAGGCGTCACTTTCTCTTTTTTGGCAATGTGCGCCATTTCCTTCGTGATCCTGCCCTGGCGGGCGTAATGCATCTGTGATACATTTTCGCCGCTACGAATATCAACGATCTGTCCATTATCCATCATGCACTCCTTCTTGTTTAAAACGTGACACAAAATAAAAAAGCCATTTCCTGAGCCAGGCAGCAAATCCTGACTCAAAAAATGGCTTCTTCAGCGAGGCCGACAACTGAAAAATAGCCAATTCCCTACGCCAGTATTACCTGGATCAGGTTCAGAGGGACAATTCTCAGTCGCCTTGTGCAGCGACGCCCCTATAGCTATTCGATTATTTGTTTGGTGCACCCAAGATAATGGATTTGGAATAAGTAAGCAAGCAATTCCCTGAAGAAAATAAATTGGCTGAGGTTGAGAGGCGTCGCTTCTGAGAGATAGCTGGGTGAAACAACACTATTGCGTGTCTTCACGAATTCCGAGTAGCGGCTATGACAGCCAATTATTTACAAGCGCCGCTAATTTCGAGCCCGGCTATTTGTCTGGTTGCCCCTTTCTCCATTTGCGTGATAAATTGCGCCATCGCCGGGCCTTTATCGCCACATGATGGCTAAATTATTGTTGTTTATGGAGTTACTACCACAATCGAATCATGCACTTCATGGTTTAGACGGACGCTGTTTGCAGATATCGTTGCGCCTGGTCCCGTTCCAGTTGTTCGATAACAATACAACTGGCTTAGAATCAGACACTTTCAGTAACTAC
>CAZVSL010000539.1:0-4456 GCA_964629935.1 uncultured Calditrichaceae bacterium
TATTATGGTACAAGGCCTGGCTAGTAAAAAAGCGAAGACTCTTCGAAGTTCACCAGTTGTTTTCACACCCCCTAAAGGCTGAACACCCAACGTATCAACCCTCTTTTGCATGAATTTGCATGAATAATCCAGGTTAGTATTGTATCCCTAACATTTTTTGAGGGAAATCCATTTCAGATATGGTCTATAATAAAAAAGCCCTTCTGTGTAGGGGAGCACGGGTAATGGATCGCGTCCGCCACAAAAGCCGGACCTTCCATCATTGCAGCCCGGCTAATGGGTGGCGCCGCTTGTGCGCCACCTATTTTTTTTGCGTAGCAATATAGATATAAAAAACCAGCCTGATGTGCAATGAATTTGTGATTTTGCCGGGTCACGGCTGCCAGACAAGATTCTCCCCTTGAGTTTTTCCTTTCAAATCCGTAAAATCGCCTTTGTTTCATATCAGCTAATTATGCGAACAAGCATTAAGGAGAACCATGGTCATCAAACCCAGAATTCGGGGCTTTATCTGCCTGACAGCACATCCGGTTGGCTGTGAAGCACATGTGAGAGAACAGATCGACTACGTCAAAAAGCAGGGCAAAATAGACAATGGCCCGAAACGCGTGCTGGTTATCGGTGCGTCTACGGGTTATGGGCTGGCTTCGCGGATCACGGCAGCGTTTGGTTGCGGCGCTGACACCATCGGTATCTTTTTTGAAAAGGAGCCCAGCGAAAAGCGACCGGCAACGGCAGGGTGGTACAATTCAGCGGCATTTACCAAGGCCGCGAAAGATGAGTGGCTGTATGCGCGCAACATCAATGGCGACGCGTTCTCTGATGAGATCAAGCAGCGGGCCATCGATCTGATAAAAGCCGATCTCGGTGAAATCGACCTGTTGGTTTACAGCCTGGCTGCACCCCGACGGACGCATCCTCGCACCGGCCATGTGGCCAAATCCGTACTCAAGCCCATCGGCGAAACGTACTCGGGTCGCACATTGGATACAGACAAAGCTGAAGTAAAGGATGTCACGATCGAGCCTGCCACGCAAGAGGAAATCGATGACACCGTTGCGGTGATGGGCGGTGAAGACTGGCAGATGTGGATCGAGGCGCTGGATCGAGCCGGCGTGCTCGCCAAAGGTTTTGCTACGGTCGCTTACACCTACATCGGCAGCAAGATAACCTGGCCGATTTACTGGGAAGGCACCATCGGGCAGGCCAAGGAGGACCTGGATCGCACGGCCGCAGCGCTCAACGAAAAACTCCAAACCCATGCCGGCCGGGCTTATGTCGCAGTGATGAAAGCGGTGGTGACCCAGTCAAGCTCTGCCATTCCTGTCGTACCCCTTTACATCTCATTGCTTTACAGAGTGATGAAAGAAAAGGGCGGCCATGAAGGTCCCATCGAGCAAATCTATCGCCTGTTCGACGACCAGCTTTATGGCAAAGCTGCGCCCAAAACTGATGACGCCGGCCGCCTGCGTCTCGATGATCGCGAGATGCGTCCGGAGGTACAGGAAGCTGTGGCCGCGCAGTGGGACCGGGTCAATACTGAGAATCTGCACCAGGTCACGGATTTCCAGGGTTATCAGGAGGAGTTTCTCAAGCTCTTCGGCTTTGGCATTGCCGGCGTGGATTATGACGCTGATGTGGATCCTGTGGTACAATTGCAGGGTTAGCAACACGACGCTTGCAATTTGGCCGGAACCATCAGACTAACTTCAGGGGGCGGCTTTCATTACTTGTAGCCGCAGGACTTATTCTGCGGTGGAGACTGTCAACTCGGGAGGGAGGGTATGGATCTACCAAAAGGCTACAACCGGCGCGCTGTGTTTGCCTGGGCCTTGTTCGACTTTGGCAACTCGGCTTTTTCTGCGCTGGTCCTGACTTTCATTTTTTCCACGTATTTCACCCAGGCAATCGCACCTGATAAGATTGTGGGCACGGCGTTGTGGTCCAGAGGGTTGGCCATTTCCGGGATCACGGTTGCCATACTCTCGCCCTTTCTCGGCGCACTTGCTGATCGCGGCGGTTTCAGAAAACGCATTCTCTTCTTTTTGACCGTGATGGCTGTCATCGCCACGGGCTCGCTGTATACGGTCCTGCCCGGCGAAACCACGAAGGGAATCTTGATCTTCATCATTGCCAATCTTGGCATGGAAATGGGAATGGTGTTCTATAACGCCTTCCTGCCTGACATCGCGCCGGCGAACCGAATGGGAAGAATCTCCGGCTATGGCTGGTCTTTCGGCTATGTTGGGGGATTGCTGGCTATGGCCATCGCTATGGTTGGTCTTGTGGAGGCGGATACGCCCTGGTTCGGATTCAGCAAGGCAACCGGTGAGCACATTCGCTCCACAAATCTGCTGGTGGCTGCGTGGTTTGGCGTATTCAGCATGCCGCTTTTTCTGTTTGTTCGGGAGCGGGCGGCAAAGCCCATCGACGATGTTTCGGGACTGTTTGTTTCCACGCTCAGGCAGTTTCGCAAGACATTTCATGAAATCAAACGCTACCGCCAGATCGCGCGTCTGCTGATTGCCCGTGTCTTTTACAATGACGCCATCCTCACAATTTTCTCCTTTGGCGGCATCTATGCTGCCGGCACCTTTAATTTTACATTCGCAGACATTCTGATCTTTGGAATTGTACTCAACATCGCTGCCGGTTTCGGCGCTTTCGTCCTCGGTTTTCTCGATGATGTGATCGGCGGCAAGAAAACCGTGCAGCTCACCAATTTCGCCTTCATGTTTGCAACTCTGTTGGCGGTGCTGGCGCCGGACAGAGTCTACTTCTGGATTGCCGGCATCATTATCGGTCTGTTTTCCGGTCCCAATCAGGCTGCCAGCCGCTCGCTGATGGGACGGTTCGTGCCGCCGGAGCGGGAATCTGAGTTTTTTGGCTTCTATGCCTTCTCCGGCAAAGCAACCGCCTTTATCGGACCGATGCTGCTGGGTTTCCTCACCGAAGCGTTCGATTCCCAGCGTGTTGGAGTCAGCGTGGTCTTCGTGCTGTTTGCAATTGGGGCCGCCATCCTCGCAAAAGTGGATGAAGAGGAAGGGGTGCGCATCTCCGGCAGGAGAGGTCCGGTCACCACCAGCGACATTGTTGGCTGACAAAAATCGCCTCAATCTGCGGCCAGATACCGGCGGAGGGTTTTCATCAGCGCAGAATGGCGTATGGGCTTGCTCAGATAATCCGAGCAGCCGGCATCCAGGCATTTGTCGACTTCTTGCTTACCCCGGTGTGCGGTCAAAGCAATGATGGGGACATCGTGGCCATGCTCCAACTTGCGCATTTCCGTGGCCGCGGCGTAGCCATCTAAAACCGGCATTTCCATATCCATAAGCACGATTGAAACGGTGCGGGCGTTGAACTCTCGCAGCGCCTCTTCTCCCTGGTCAGCGGTCACAATCTTGAAGTCACCGGCTTTCTGCAAGTGATGCAGGAGCAAGGTGCGGTTATCAACTGAATCATCGACCACCAGAATGGTTGGCCGCGAATCGAGCAGCCGCTGGATGACAGCGAGCAACGGCTTGCGTTTGACCGGTTTGGTGATGTAATCATCCATCTCATGGCGCAGACACTTTTCACGATAGCCCTGCACGGCGTGCGCCGTCAGTGCGATGATGGGTACGTGCTCGATCTTCTTCAAGCGCTCGTATGCACGGATGCGATGCGTTGCCTCGAAACCATCCATCACGGGCATATAGATGTCCATTAGAATCAAGTCATACACGAAGCGTTTCACGGCCTCGACGGCAAGCTCACCGTTGTCGGCGACATCGACGATGAAGCCGGATTTTTCCAGTATTCTGCACGCCAGCTTCTGGTTATCAATGTTATCCTCAACCAGCAAGATGCGTTTTTGAATGCGCGGCCTGTCGCTGTCTTCACGGACGACATGTACTGCGCCAAGACTTTCGTTGCCTTCCCGCATGGCCCGACTGAGTATGTCGATCAACTGTGACTGCTTGACCGGCTTGATAATGGATTGTGAGATATTCAGCTCGCGTTTCAGGTTGGAATTCAGCAGGCGCAGAGAAGAGAGCATGACCATCTTGATATCGTCATATTCCGGCTGTTCTCGTATTTTTCTGGCCAGTTGCAGACCGTCCATCTCCGGCATTTGCTGGTCCAATATCACCATTCTGATGCGATGGTTTTCTTGTTCCAATATCCTCAAGGTCTGCTGCCCGCTTTCCGCTTCCAGCACCTCGATGTGGCGAGCTTCAAGAGTTTTGCGCAGAATAAAGCGGTTGATTTCGTTATCATCGACAACCAGAACTGTCGTGTCTCGCAAGGCATCTGCAGAAAAATCCGGCAGTGGTTCGTTGTGCTCATCCACCAGCAGCGGCAAAGTGAACTGAAAGACACTGCCCCGGCCCATTTCACTCTCAACCCACAACTCGCCCTGCATCATCTCGATGAGCGATTTCGAGATGTTCAGACCGAGGCCGGTGCCGCCAAA
>CAZVSL010000540.1:0-4451 GCA_964629935.1 uncultured Calditrichaceae bacterium
GACGGAGTTTGCCAACGTTGCCTATCTGGATAAGCCGATCAAAGACTGGGCTGAATTCGTGGCTGCCAATTATGTCGTCGATCTCGCTGTCACCGTCGTCCTGCACGCCATGAAAGATTCCACCTTTAAGCCGCTGCACATGAGCCTGGACAAGATGTTGCAGGAAGAGCGCTATCACCTGCATCACGGACAGGGCTGGTTTCGCACTCTGGCTTCAAGAAATGATGTGACCCGAAAAGCCATCGCCAAAACCGCAAGCAGAGCGCTGCGTACGGTGGTGGAATGGTTTGGCCCGCCAGACTCCGCTGCAGACAAGGAGCTGGTACAGGCTGGCATCAAAACTGAAACAGATCAGAGCTTGCTGAATCGATATCTCGCTGAGCTCGGGGCCCTTGCGAATAGTCTTGATGTGGATCTCGGTCTGGCCAAAACAGATAAAGGCTGGCGGTTTCCCCAAAAAATAGAATGGAACGGCTGGAACGCCAGCACCCGGCGTCTCACTGCCAGCGGCCCTGACGAAAACATCCTCTATCATTTGCGTGGCAGCAAGAACAAAGTCTTCAAACTTGGGTAAAATATGAGCCAGAAGTCGCAAAAATGTCCGTTCTGTGGTTCAACCGATACCTGTAAGCAGGCCGATTTCGGCACCTCGATCATGGTGACGCAACACTATTGCAGAGCTTGCAGAACTGTCTTTGAGTGCATAAAATGGGGTCAAAAAGACGCCGACCTCGACCTGCCTGGCTTTTTAAGAGAGTAGATGATAGTGAGGGGCTATTGCTATTTCAGACTTACTCGCAATCTTTTTTCTTTTCTTTAAAATTTTCTCTTGTTTTTGAAAAGCGATTATTTTATTTTTATTTCGCTGTTTGTCGGGCAAGGCTAATCCCCAACCTTATGCTGTCTTGAGTTGTCCTATCTTATTTCATGTAACTAAATTGGACATGTAATTATGACTCTTTGGCTACTATTCGTTGTCATAACTATGCCTGTTTGCATGGGATGCGCCTCATCAGGAAATGAAAAGCGTACGGGAAAGGCTGACAGTCAGGCAGCACAAGATACGATGCCCACCTACAAAGCTCTTGCCAACGAAAAATACAACAGCGATGTGAGTTATCGCTATAACTCTGACAGGACGGCCGTTCTTTGTGTCAAACAGGCCAGGCCCACATCGAAACAAGTTTTTCCCAATCTGAAATTCTTCATCTACGACCTCAATAGCCAGAAAATCATTTTTGAGGAGTCTCTCCCTAACGGCAAGGTTGTGTGGCTAAATGATCAACAGATTCGCGTGACCACAGTCCCCGGCATTGTTCCAGGGGATGAGGAAGCTGCTGATTCCACCCCCGGCTACATCTATGACATTCAATTACGCAAAAAAACAAAAAACCCGGCGGCCGATGTTGACCGGTAATCCTCTTGTCTGAGGACATTTACCGAATAGGCCGATAACCAGCAAAGAGAAAGGAGGGTGCTCGCCTGATATTTAACCCGCTATTTCAATAAGTTTTTCTAACCCGATTTATTCACAAAAATGCGCTTCGCGTAGGGAAAATCGGGTTAACTGAAAAATTCATATATCTGGGCACTATTCCGCTAAGACCATGTTTGTTGAAGTCTTTGCCGCAGGGTTAAGCCAAGTTTATGAATTTTTCAGGCTAACAGATTAAGCTTCTTTCATTTGTTAAGGAGGAGAGTATGAAAAAAGCATTACCAGTAGTTGTAACGGTGCTTTTTGCTGTTGTGTTGGCTGTAACGCTCACGCTTGTAAGGCAGGCGCAAGATGCTGACAAGATATCTGAACCGCTGTTGGTCTTTGATGACAAGATGCCTGTTGAAGAGACGCTCAGCCCGCTGGAGCAAAAACGCATAAATCAGGGCCTTTTGTCTGAGCGCAAAAAGCGCGTCAAGGGCAAAGTGGGTAAAGACAGCCCGCAGCTCTTTGCCGAATGGCACAATGGCATTCGCACGCGTGATGGCGCTGCCGGACCTGACTACGACCTCAACTATCAGATGCGCGAGCTGCTCAAAGCCCGCGGCGTTAAGGATGCACGGGAGCTGGCGAGCCTGCAAAGCAGCAGCCAGTTGAACTGGATGGAACGCGGTCCCGGTAATGTTGCCGGCCGTACGCGCGGTCTGCTGGTCTATCCCGGCGATCCGGAATACGGCACCTGGTATGCGGGCTCAGTTGGCGGCGGCGTCTGGAAAACCGAGGACGCCGGCCAGACCTGGATGCATTTGACTGCCGATCTGCCCAACCTCGCGACCAGCACCCTGGCATGGAGCCCGAATTTCCCGAACACCATCTATGTTGGTACCGGCGAGGGTTTTGGCAACGTGGACCAGATCGACGGCAGCGGCATCTGGAAGAGCACGGACGCGGGCATGACCTGGACGCAGCTTGCTGCTACGGCTACCAATCCTGATTTCGACAACGTGATGCGCATGGTCGTGGATCCGGACGATCCCGATGTAATCGTGGCTGCACTGGCGCCCGGCTTCAATCAGGCGCCGAGTGTGACCTCGACTATCTATCGTTCGGAAGACGGCGGCGCCACCTGGACCAAGGTGTACGATTCCGGTACTTCGAATGTCGAGCACCTGATCGCGAATCCGCTGAATTTCAACACACAGTACGCAGCCCGCAATGGTGTTGGCGTTATCAAATCTACTGATGGCGGTCAAACCTGGTTTGATGCGTCTGAAGGTATCGGCTCTATCGCCAGAATGGAGCTGGCGATTGCTCCGACTGACACAAACGTAATCTATGGTTCAGCACAAGGTGGACCGGTCGGCTCTATCCTCTACAGCTCGTTTGACGGTGGTGCAACCTGGCTCTCACACACCGACCGGGACGGCAACGATGCGCATTGGCTGGCCGGACAGGGTTGGTACGATAATACCATTGCCGTCAGCCCGTATGATGAAAATGAAGTATTTGTCGGCGGCGTCAACCTGTGGCGTTTGAACATGGTTGCTGGTACAGACACGTCTGGTGAGCAGGTCACCTCAATTGACCTCGAAAATCTCTCATCATTCTTTTCATTTGTGAATTTTCAAGGTCGGTTTGCTGGCGGTGGTATGGATTTTGGCGAAGATTTCCATGGTTTGCCAACCGGAGTGACTGAGGATGATTTCACGAGTATCGAGATTCGATTTGGCCCGGGCAAGTCCCAAAAAGGCCATCGTTTCCTGTTTGCCTCAGGCTTCCAGTATCCGTATCAGGATTACGTTGACGTTCCGTTCGAAGTGTGGGATATCGACAATAATCGCCAGCTTATGGTTTCCTGGCGGGATGATGAAGACAATGGTGTGTATGAGCTGGAAGACCGTGACTCTGATTTGGATGGCAGCGGCATCGACCGTGAATACATCTTCATTCATGCGGTCGAATACGATCCTGCTAATCCGGACACGAATATTACGAAGACTGCAGGTCAGGCATACAAGAACACGTTTGCCATGTGGCCTGAGGCGCCTCCAGGCGCGGATGTGGTTGACTTAACAGCGCTGACTGAGGACGCCACGCTTCGCATCAACTGGGGCAGGGTTGTGACACGCCGTCTGGTTACAACCAACGTCACAGACGCCTATGATCAATTTGGCACGGAAGATCCTGGCGTCCATGTTGACCATCATAATATTACCATCATAAAGACTGATGAAGCAAATGAGGAATTCCGCTTCCTCAACGGCAACGATGGCGGCGTCGCATTCTCGGACGACGGTTTGCAGACGTTCAGCCAGACTGGCGTTTTTGAGGGCTTCCAGGGTCCGAATGACGCTACTACTTTGTTCGGTTACAATACCTCACAGTTCTATGGCGTAGACAAAGTAAATGGCGCCGACCGCTATATTGGCGGCACCCAGGACAACGGCAGTTTTGTCTCTCCTGTGGATGCGGACGCCGCCAGCGCCTGGGAACCCGCCCCAAGCGGCGATGGCTTTGAAGCCCTGGCGCACTACGGCAATCCGAACTGGTTTATGGAGACCTCGCAGTTTAACAACGTCCTGCGTAGCAAAGATGGCGGCGTAAGCTGGGAGAATGTATCCCCGCCTGATCGTGGCGGCGGCTCCGGGCCCTTCTTTACAAAGCTAGCCAAATCGAAACAAGATCCGGACCTGACCTTTGCGGTTGGCGCTTCCGGCGTCTGGCGCACAGACAATTTTGGCGATATCTGGACGCTCACGCCCATGCCGAATGGTTTCTCGGGCACAAGCAGCTTTTCACAAGTGAAAACGTCGCTTGTTACGCCCCAGATCGTCTGGACAGCGCAAAGCATGTCGGCCACAAGCCCGCCATTTGTCTCAACCGACGGCGGGTTGACGTTCGCTGCTACCGAGATTTATGATGAAGTCCAAATGGGTCGTATTTCAGGTTTGGAAACGCACCCGACCGAAGACAGCACGGCGTTTGTCCTGTTCTCCTTTAAGGCCGCGCCCAAGGT
>CAZVSL010000541.1:0-4416 GCA_964629935.1 uncultured Calditrichaceae bacterium
GTTCAATGGTTTTGCCGGGCTGGGGTCAGATGTACAAGGGCGAATCCCGCAAAGGTATCGTGCTGACCGCGCTCTGGGGCGTTGGCGTGCTTGGCACTGCCACAGCTCATTTGCTCCGACAAAGCGCAGAGGATGATTACCTCGCCGAAACCGATCCAAGGCAAATACAAAATCGCTATGACGACTTCAATCGCATGCATAAACTGCGCAACAACTTAGCCCTGTTTGCAGCCGGCTTATGGCTTGTCAGTTATCTGGATGCTATTCTGGGAAAAGCGCCGGAAACCAGCCTATCGCGCACCGAACGCACCGTCTCTCCCATTCTGTCTGGTGATCGTCTGGCGGTTGGATTGAGCTTGCGATTATGATACTGCTTCGTTAAGTTCGAATGCCCATTTTAATTTGCTTTCCCACACCAAATTCCTTATATTCGTTGGTTTCGATATAATGATGCTTCACTTACTTACCAACCAAACGAATGGCAATCGAAAGCGAACCGCTGCAAAAATTCCAACAATTGTACGAGAGATATCAGAAGGAGGGCATGCCGGAACCTTCTGCTTGTGTTCTCGCCACAGCCACACCCGACGGCAAACCCTCCGCACGCGTTATCCTGCTAAAGGGTTTTGATGAACGCGGCTTCGTCTTCTATACAAACCTGACTAGCCGTAAAGCGATGGATTTGAAAGCCAACCCCCGGGCAGCTCTCTGCTTCTATTGGGAACCCATCGACTATCAGGTGCGCGTGGAAGGAAGAACGCAACTCGTTGCTCCGGAAGAGGCTGATGCCTACTTTGCCACGCGCCCGCGCGGAAGCCAAATTGGCGCCTGGGCCTCACACCAGAGCGCCCCGCTCGCAAACCGGCAAGAACTTCAACAGCGTGCGCACCAGTACGAGAGCCAATTTCAGGGACGCGAGGTCCCGCGGCCGGATTTCTGGTCGGGCTATCGACTAACACCGGAGGCCATCGAATTTTGGCGCCGGAAAGAGAACCGCCTGCACGAAAGAATCCTTTATCAGCGTCACGACAACGAGTGGCGCCAACAACTACTGTTCCCCTGAACCAAAATCCCAAAACAAGAAAGGCAAAATCTATGTCCTGTAACTACCGTGTGTTGCTGTGGACGCTGCTATACTTTTCTCTGTCGATAGGCTTAAGCAATTCCGCTTGGGCACAATCTGTCGATATGAACTTGCTGGGCGAATTTGAGGAAGGCTGGGAAAAGGAATGGCTGCAAAGAACCATGGGAGTAGAACCGACAAGATACGAGGTCGTGACTGAAAACGACACCGATAAGGTACTTGAGGCGCTCAGCATCGAAGCGGCCTCCGCTCTCTGGCGCCCGCTTGAAGTCAGGCCCGGCAGTCGGAGCAACATTACCTGGCGCTGGAAAATAGACAAGACTCTGAACGACAAAACTGCGGAGCGCACCAAACTGGGCAACGACTACGTTGGCCGCGTCTATGTCGTCTTTGAACCTCACATGGTAAGCTGGAAGACGCGCACACTATGTTATGTTTGGGCCAGAAACGAGCCCGCCGGCAGCAGTTACCTGGCCCCATACGCCAACAGCGTCACCGTCATCGTAATGCGCAGTGGTGAGGAAAGCAAAGGTGAATGGGTAACGGAGGAACGCGACTTTGTGGCAGATTATCGTAAGGCGTTCGGAGAACAACCGCTGCTGATTACCGCTGTCGCAATTATGGTAGATACAGAAAATTCCAAGCAGGACGCCCTGACCTGGTTTGATGACATCCGGATATCCGTAAGCTCTCCGGAAGAAGATACCAAACAAAAACCGGCTATCAAATTCGGCAACTGAGTTTCTGCTGTATCCGGTTGTGCTGCGATTATTGGAGCAAGACTGGCAGCGGTTGGCACGCTTTGTAAACCGGAGCACAACGGGCCAACCCTGTCACTTTTCGCCTGGTGCTTCACGCCCGCCTTCAGATTAACTGCAAAAATCGGCAGATGTCCGTCCTCAAAATCGTTTGGAAATTACCGAAAACTTATCTACCATCAACAATATTTGTACTTACATAACAACGAAAGCGCAATCGATGCTCGCTCAGATTTTTGGGTTCTTTGTAACGGGTCTTTTTCTCGGCATTCAGCACAGTCTGGAGCCGGACCATGTGGCTGCTGTTTCAACGCTGGTTACCCGCAACAAGAGCTTAAAACGGTCTGCACTCATGGGTGCGATCTGGGGACTGGGCCACACGTCGACTATCCTGATCGTGGGGGTAGTGGTTTTGCTGTTCAAAATCTCCATTCCGGATTTTCTGTCGCAAATATTCGAGTTTTGCGTTGGCATCGTGCTGGTGTATCTGGGCGCAGTTTTGCTGAAACAAGTATTCGTCGACCGGTTACATATTCACAAACATCGCCATGGGAAGACTGAACATATCCACCTGCACACGCATAAAGTCTCGCATTACCACGACCATCTGCATAAGCCATTCCTGGTGGGCATGCTCCACGGCCTGGCCGGCAGCGGTGGCGTGATGCTGCTCATCGTGGCTAGCATGGACTCTGTCTCGCAAGGGCTTACCCTCGTAGTCATGTTTGGCATCGGCTCTATCCTGGGCATGGCAGCAAGCGGGGCGCTTATTGGATTGCCGATTTTGATAACAAACAACAAAGCCGGGATTAGCCGGATATTTATGGCAGCAATTGCGTGTATCTCGGTAGGATTGGGAATTTCAGTATTACGAAATAACTGGCTGTTCTAACTAATCATGACTCTGAAACAAAAAGAAAAACGGTTGCACAACATCGTGCACGAGATGGGCAGCCTGGTGGTAGCTTTCTCCGGCGGGGTGGATAGCGCCCTCGTTCTCAAAGCAGCCTACATGTGCCTCGGAGCCAGGGTGCTCGCGGTGACAGCCGACTCGCCTTCGGTTGCACGCGCTGAGCTGCAGATTGCCAGAGAAATTGCCCGCGATATCGGCGCGCGGCACACAGTCATCGAAACGCATGAAATGGAGAATGCTAATTACGCCAGCAATCCCGTCAATCGTTGCTATTTTTGCAAATCAGAGCTTTATAGCCGGCTGTTAGAAGTCGCGCGACAGGAGAACATAGCCTATATTGCAAACGGCACAAACCTGGATGACGTGCAGGACTATCGGCCTGGCCTGCAGGCCGCAGATGAATTTCGCGTGGTCAGCCCTCTAAAACAAGCCGGGCTGACAAAACAAGATGTCCGTGACCTCGCAAGAAAGTGGGGTCTGCGCGTCTGGGACAAACCGGCAACGCCGTGCCTTTCCTCGCGCGTTCCTTATGGCAGCGCCGTTACCCGCCAGAAGCTCAGCATGATTGAACAAGCAGAATCTTATCTGAAGCAGCTCAACATCCGCGAGCTGCGCGTCCGCCATTTCGGTGAAAGCGCACGCATTGAAGTCAACCGTGGTGATTTCCAATTGCTCGCTGATAATCTCGACAAAATCGAGCGCAGGTTTCGGG
Source organism: uncultured Calditrichaceae bacterium (assembly GCA_964629935.1). Taxonomy (GTDB): domain Bacteria; phylum Zhuqueibacterota; class Zhuqueibacteria; order Oceanimicrobiales; family Oceanimicrobiaceae; genus CAZVSL01. The sequence continues at coordinate 3,468 of CAZVSL010000541.1, forward strand.
ACATTGGCTTTGCAAGCACGCAGGTCGCCGAATTCCGAAGCGGCGCCTTGAATCATGACGTAGCCAACCATAAGCGGAAATCGGAGACCGGAGATCAGGAACCCGGAACTTTAAACTCAGGAACCCGTCAACCCTGTAACTCATGACCAGGAAACAAGTCGAAAAACTACTGCATCAGGTGCGCGAGCAACAAATCTCCGTCTCGGATGCGATCGAAAAACTGCGTCACCTGCCTTTTCAAGATTTGGGGTTTGCCAAACTCGACCATCACCGCACCCTCCGTCGTGGCTTCCCTGAGGTAGTGTTTAGCCAGGGCAAAACCCCTGAACAAGTCGTCGAAATCCTCAGAAACATGCAAATCGATGGCGCCGCCATGGCCACGCGTGTGGAGCCGGAGGTCTGGGACCACATCAAGGATGCGTTCCCACACGCACAGTACAACGCCGTCGCCAAAACGGCGGTGGTGCGCTCGGAAGAGACCACAGCCCGGCAAGCGACAAAGCCTGTACTGGTCTGCAGCGCCGGAACCTCAGACATACCGGTGGCGGAAGAAGCCGCCGTCACCATCGAGACCATTGGGCACGATGTAGAACGCCAGTACGATATCGGCGTCGCCGGCTTGCAGCGAGTGCTGAGCCAGCGGGAAAAATTGGAACAAGCCAACGTGCTCGTGGTAGTCGCCGGTATGGATGGCGTGCTACCGGCGGTGATTTCCGGTCTGGTTTCCAGGCCGGTAATCGCAGTGCCCACGTCAGTGGGATATGGCGCCAGCTTTCAGGGCCTCGCGCCGCTCCTGACCATGATGAACGCATGCTCGCCCGGCGTGGTTGTGGTCAATATCGACAACGGATTTGGCGCCGGATATTTTGCTGCCCTGATCAACAAATAATAAAAGCCTCCGCCACAGGATAAATCCTGCGGGTCCGCATAGCAAATCCCGCGGACTTGA
>CAZVSL010000542.1:0-4413 GCA_964629935.1 uncultured Calditrichaceae bacterium
GGTTTTTATGGGGGACACGGGATCGCTGGCCCTGGGCAGCGCGCTCGGCACTTTGGCCATTCTGCTGAAGAAAGAGCTGTTTATGATCATCATCGGCGGCGTTTTTGTGGCAGAGACGCTTTCGGTCATAATTCAGGTGTCCTACTACCGGCGCACCAAAAAGCGCATTTTTCTCATGGCGCCCATACATCATCATTTCGAGCTCAAGGGATGGGAAGAGCCGCGGGTCGTGGTGCGGTTCTGGATAATCGCAATCATCCTGGCTTTGTTCACGCTCAGTACATTTAAGATACGGTGATATGCACGAGAGTCGATTCAAAGCAGATTCATCATTATTTTTGGCTGTGATCATTCTGTTGATTCTTGGCGTGGTTCTGGTCTATAGCGCCAGCTCGTTCAAGGCGCAGGAGTCGCACGGCGACAGCCATCATTTTCTCAAGAACCATTTGCTGCGCGTGGCAGCCGGGTTTCTCCTCATGCTACTGGTGGCGCGGACAAACTACCGCACGTGGCTGAACTTTGCACCCGTGTTATTGGCGGCGATGGTCGTGGTATTGATCTTTATGCTGATTTCCGACAATGTGCCGGTGGTACGCGGCAGCAAACGCTGGCTTATGTTTGGTTCTTTTGCTTTTCAAACTTCTGATTTTGCCCGGCTGGCTCTGATTCTGTTTCTAAGCCTGTCGTTGGGCACAACAAACTATATCACGCCAAAATCACCACAGAGCTTCTTTTTTCATCTGGGCGTGATAGCCTGTGTGGCCCTGCCCGTAATCTTGCAGCCGGACATCGGCAGCGCTTTGATGATAATATTCATCGCGCTTACCCTGCTGTTTATGGCGGGTGAGCGTGTACGCTATCTGCTCGTGCTCGCGATCACAAGCGCGCCGTTCTTTTTGCTCTATTTGCTGCGCCATGGCTACCAGAAAACGCGCCTGCTCAAGTTCGTCCAGGCGCTGAAAGGCGAAAGCCTGGACTGGCAGCCTCTGCAATCCTTTATCGCCCTGGGCAACGGCCACGTTCTTGGTCTGGGGTTGGGCAGCAGCCGGCAAAAGTATCACTTTCTGCCGGATCCATTTACGGACTTTATCTACGCCATCCTTGGCGAGGAGCTCGGCTTGATCGGCACGACACTGGTTCTGGCCCTTTTTCTGGTCATCGTTTGGAGTGGATTCAGGATCGCGAAAAAAGCGCCTGATTTTCAGGGCAAACTGCTGGGACTGGGACTCACGATCAACATCGCTGTTTACGCAGCAGCCAACATGGGTGTGGTGGTTAATCTGCTGCCAACCACCGGCGTACCCATGCCATTTCTGAGCTATGGTGGTTCAGCTCTGCTGGTTAACTTGTTTGCTGTCGGTGTCTTGCTTAACATCGCAGACCAGGGCAAAGTTCAGCAAGTAGCCAGGCCGGGCGCAAGTTATCACCTGAGAAGAAGAGTTTCGGGAGCACGCTTATAGAATAGCATGATATATACGCAATGACAGAGCAAAACGCCAATAAAATTCGTGTAGTCTTTGCCGGCGGCGGCACTGGCGGTCACCTCTACCCTGCCATCGCCCTGGCGCAGGAGATCGAGAAACAACGACCGGCAGAAATTCTGTTCATCGGCACAAGTTATGGTCTGGAAAACAAGGTATTGCCTGAGTTGCCATATAAGTTCAAAAAAATCTGGATACGTGGCCTGCACAGAGGCGAGATAATGTCGAACCTGCTTTTTCCTTTACGGCTGTTGGTGAGCCTGTTCCAGTGTCTCAGCGTTTTTCTGGCATTTCGTCCGAAAGTAGTAATTGGCACGGGCGGTTATGTCAGCGGACCGGCCCTGCTGGTAGCGCTGATGTTGCGCATCCCGACCGCAATCCAGGAGCAAAACAGCTATCCCGGCCTGGTCAACCGGCTCCTGGGCAAGCGGGTGCAGCAGGTGCATGTTACCTTTGCAGATTCAAAACGCTTTTTCCGGGGTCAAGAGGAGCTCTACGTGAGCGGTAGTCCGGTACGAGGCGACTTACACACAGGAAATCGCGAACAGGCGCTGGCGAGGTTCAATCTTGCACCGGGCAAAACAACCATGCTCATCTTTGGCGGCAGCCAGGGCGCACGCGCAATCAATGATAAGGTGCTGGCCAGCCTGGACCGACTTCTGAAGGTCAATGGCCTGCAGATTCTATGGGCAACCGGACCGGCAGATTGGCCTCGAATTTCAGACAAGTGCCGGGCAGCAGGTTCGCGCCTCTCCTGTCATCCCTATCTGGATGATATGGCGGCGGCGTATGCGGCAGCAGACTTCGCCCTGTGCCGTTCAGGCGCTTCTACCCTGTCTGAGCTTGCTGTCTGTGGTTTGCCTGCGATTCTCGTGCCTTTGCCAACAGCAGCAGCGGGTCACCAGGACTATAATGCGCGCTCTATGGAGCAGGCCGGCGCCGGCATCGTGATCACACAAAACGAATTGACTGAGGAACGGCTGCTGGCGACTGTATCGCAAATGGCAACAGACGCCAAACGACGTGAAGAAATGGCAACAGCGGCAAAAAAAATGGCAAAACCCGATGCTGCACGGGACATTGTTCAGCACATTCTTTCGATGACTTAGCCTGGATTTATTCATGCAAGGGGTATGAAGAATCAAGGTTAGTCATCACACGGTGGGCGCCAAATGGAGGGCGACGGGGATCACTGAAGCAATCTCCGTCGTACCTCCTGCCCTAACGCGTGCATGTGTTAATGTGTTTGCGTGCTCAAGGTGAGAAATTCACCATAAACACTCTAACACATGAACACTTTAGCAAACAAACAGATTCAACACGGAGGTAATCATGCTCATCTATTCAAAATATAGCACGGCGCCGCAGGGAAGGCGAATCCGTTTTTCAACACGACGTGCCGGACTAACGTTGTTAGTTGGCACGACTGCTTTGCTTGTGCTGCTCAAAGTAGCAACCTGGCTCAATGCCCAGGAAATGTTCACCTTAAAGGACATCCGGATCGAAGGCAACCGATTTGTCTCCGAGGAGGAAATTCTATCTTTGCTGCATGTCGGTGAGACTCACAGCCTGTTTGAAGTCGATCTCAAAGCGCTGGCTGAGCAGGCGCGGCAGCACCCATGGGTGTTGCAGGTCTGGGCCAGCCGTCGCCTGCCGGACGATATCATTATCAAAGTACGGGAGCGCGAGCCGCTGGCGCTGCTCAACAATGGCGGCAGTATGAACATCCTGGACGGCTTCGGCAAAGTTCTGCCGGACTTACCGACCGTCGAGCGCCTGGATGTGCCCATCATCTCGGGTGTTGCAATGGATACCGAAGGAACACAGAAACGAGAGCTGGAAACCATCCTGAATTTTCTGCATCTGCTAAGGCTGGACCATTTTTCACTGTACAGCCGGATTTCAGAGATAAGCAGCTCGCCGGAGCTCGGCATGTACTTCTACCTGATCGAACGCACCATTCCGGTGATTGTGGGCGAAGGCGACATCACGGCGAAGACCAGCAATCTCATCGAGGTGCTCAAGTTTGTCGAACAGGAAGATTCCTATTCAGAAATCAAGTGCATCGACCTGCGTTATAAGGACCAGGTCATCATAAAACGAATGAGCAGTTAATCGTGTACAGCCAAGTCTTTGAGCATCAATGAGCATTTGCTGAGAAAGATTAAAAAGGAAGACGCATTATGGCACACTATGTAGCAGGACTGGACATCGGTACCACCAAGATCGGCGCCATCATCGCGGAAATTGACGGTGATCTGCCCACAATTGTGGGCGTCGGTACAAGTCCATCCGAAGGACTCAGACGGGGGGTTGTTGTCAATCTCGAAAAGACGGTGCGCTCGATTCAGGCAGCCATTGAGGAAGCAGAGCGCATGGCCGGCGTCGAGGTCGACGAGGTCTATGCTGGCATCGCCGGCGACCATATTCGCAGCATCAACGGGCGCGGCGTGGTCGCCGTGGCCGGACCGCACAATGAAATAACCCAGGCAGACATCCGCCGGGTTATCGATGCGGCCAAAGCTGTAGCGCTGCCCATCGACCGCGAGATTCTGCATATTCTGCCGCAGGAATTCATCGTCGATGAGCAGGACGGCATCAAAGACCCCATCGGCATGTCAGGCGTACGCCTCGAAGCCGAGGTGCACATCGTCACCGGCGCCATAACTTCGGCGCAAAACATTTACCGCAGCATCGGCCGCGCTAACATGCGGGTGATGGACCTGGTGCTGGAACCGCTGGCCTCCAGCTACGCGGTTCTGGGCGAGGATGAAAAAGAGCTGGGCGTCATCGTTATGGACCTCGGCGGCGGCACAACCGATATCGCCATGTTCTATGAAGGCTGCATACGGCACACCTCTGTCGTAGGGCTGGGCGGCAAGAACGTCACCAACGAACTGGCGCTCGGCCTGCGTACACCGGTGGAAAATGC
>CAZVSL010000543.1:0-4403 GCA_964629935.1 uncultured Calditrichaceae bacterium
AGCAGCTAAGACATCACACGCTCCATAGACGTATAATACTGCTTCTCAGATATCTCTGACCAACTGCTGACATCACGCCTGAATTTCTCGAACGAATCATAGACTTTCTTGCTCTGCGGGTCGGTCCCGGTCATCTCGGCAATGACCTCTTCCGAGTAGTTTTGCAGTTCCTGCAATACAGCATCCGGGAATCTGCGCACGCTAGCCTTGCTTTCCTGCTTAATCTTTTTCAGATACGTATTGTTCTTCGATTCAAACTCTGAGAGCATCCAGATGTTGCCGCGGTCCGCTGCAGCGCGGACGATCATCTGCAGGTCTTTTGGCAGGCTGTCCCATTTTTGCTTGTTGACCATCAACTCCAGCACCGGCCCCGGTTCGTGCCAGCCGGGATAGTAATAATATTTTGCAATCTGGTGGAATCCCATGAGATAGTCATGATACGGCCCAACCCATTCGGTGGCGTCGATGACGCCGCGCTCAAGGTTGGTATAGATTTCACCGCCTGCCGTCAGGATAGGCGAGCCGCCTGCCCGGTCGATGACCTTGGCGCCCAGGCCGGGGATACGCATTTTCAAGCCCTTTAAATCTGCCGCTGTATTGATTTCACGGTTGAACCAGCCGCCCATTTGCATACCTGTGTTGCCGGCGGGCATGGGCACGAGATTGAATGGCGCATAAATTTCTTCCCAGAGCGTCAGCCCGCCGCCACTGTACAACCATGAGTTCATCTGCTGCGCATTCATGCCAAACGGAACGGCGGCAAAAAACTGCGCTGCCGGCACTTTGCCCGCCCAGTAGTACGCCACACCGTGCCCCATCTCGGCTGTGCCCTGGCGCACCGCATCGAATGTCTCCAGAGCGGGAACCAGCTCACCGCCGCCGTAGACCTGAATCTTGAGCCGGCCTTGGGACATCTCATCGATCCACTGCGCGATGTAATCTGCGCCCTCTCCCATTACCGGAAAATGAGGCGGCCAGGTCGTCACCATATTCCATCTGAAAGTCTGATGTGTTTGCACGGCCGGGGCCTCGCCGGTCTGCTCGCGGCCACAACCAAACACCAGCGCCGAACCGCCAAGCAGCGTCCCTGCTTTGAGAAATTCCCTCCGCTTGAGTTGTCTCATCGAGTTTTCTCCTTCTTGATAAACATCACTCATTTTGCAAGAATTTGCTATGCTTTTTTTCTCCCATCTGCAATTCCTTGTCCTTCATGCTTTTCTTTATTTCCAGGGCAGAACGATCAGATTTCAGGCTTCCTCTAAGTGCTTTGATTGGATCTTTTGGGAGAGGCACAATACGAATCGAACCATTTGTATCAACGATAGAAACACTGACTCCCGGCTCTATACCGAGCTTCCTTCTTAAGGGTGCTGGTATAACAACAGCACCTTTTGCAGATACAGTTACGGTAAACATTCTACGTCCTTCAATCTGTTATACACTTTTGACTTTAATGCTACTAACTTAGGTTTTGATAAACCATAATGCAACAATAAACCACCAAATCATGGAATGTTGGATTGATTGGCGGTTCAACTAACGAGATTGGCCGCAATTGGGTAAACGCCTCAGAGTTGTACCAAAAGCTATCGCAAAACCATTTCGCCGAACTTAAGCACGCGAAAGTCGGTTCCGGACAGATCGTTTTGCTGCAGGACGCGGTGCAGATAGATTGGCGGCTCTGCCGCAGGTTCGTCCGCCAGACTGAAGGTGCCCCAATGCATGCCTATGGAGAGTTTTGACCGTACATCCTGGTGCACTTGCACGGCCTGAGCCGGATCGACGTGCACCGGGCCCATGAACCAGCGCGGCCTGTACGCGCCGATGGGAATCATGGACACTTCCATACCCCCGAATCGGCCGCCGATCTCTTTGAAATCGGGAGAATAGCCGGTGTCGCCGGCAAAATAGACATTGCCCGCGGGCGTTTCGATGACCCAGCCACACCAGAGCGCCTCATTTCTATCAAACAGCGAGCGTCCGGAAAAGTGCTGCGTCGGCACGGCGTGCAAGACCACATCACCCAGGGCTTCGAGCGTGGCTTCGAGCTTCAAATCGTGTAGCCAGGCGTCCACTCCCAGCGGCACGAAGTAGGCCGGTTTCGCACCCAACCGCTCGATGGTCCGGCGATCGAGATGATCATAATGATTGTGGCTTATGATTACCGCATCTATCTCCGGCAAGCTCTCGAAAGTCAGGCCGGGTCGGGCGAGACGTTTCGGCCCGGCGAAAGAAACCGGAGAAGCACGGTCGCTAAAAATAGGGTCGGTGAGGATGTTGACCCCGGCAACCTGAATGAGAAACGTCGCGTGCCCAATCCAGGTAATTTGGATTCTTGATGGGTCGGGATTATGAATGCGCTCAAGGTCCGGCTCGGCAAACTCCGGCTTGTACACCGGTATATCCGCCGGAGCAATCACCGGCGTCTCATCCGGGCCACGGCCTAGCTGCCATTGTAGAAATTCTACAAAACCGTGCTGTCATGAGGATTTCTGAAGCCGTCAGCGGTGTGATGCGCGGGCACATTGATGGCAATATTATTCACTTCCACACTCTTGCAGGATAGGAGTAAGATGAAGGATATGGCTGTAATCAATATTTTTGGTATCGCTAACATTGGTGTGATTAAACGGCGTACACGCCATCGGGTTTCTTTTTTCGGAGAGAGCGGAGCTCAAAAATGATACCCGATCGACAGGCTCCATCTCTGCAAGTCCGTTACATCCTGCCCAAGGTCGACATGCGCTCTGAAGCCGGATTTGTGCGCGAGGCTGATACCCAGGTAAAACGATTTCGAGGCGTCGAATCTCGTATCTCTCAGGGACTGCTGCAAGGAGTTGTCGTCGGCGCCGGCTGATTGGTTGAAGCTATCTACCTCTCTATCCACAATACTGATGAAATAGGTGTAGTTAAAACCGCCCCACAATTTCACCCAGGAAGTTGGCGCATAAGAAAAATAAGCCGGCAACTGGAGTGCTGCAACAATCAGCTCAGAGTCGACCACCGTCAAAGCGGCCATGCTTGAGCGCGTGCGTATGAACTGATCCGACAGATGTTTTGCGCGCTCATACTCAAGCGACGGATGCAACCCCAGGAAGAAATAGAAATCATGAAATTGCCTCGGCGCCACATAACCGAGCTCAAAACGGACTTTTCGATATCTGGCGTTGAACAAACCTTCACCCTCAACGCTTGTTGTGTCAGAGCTGGATTCTGACGGATTATCTTCTGTGCGCAGTTCGAATTCCCGCAAGAAAAAGGTGGACGCCGTGTCAAACGCGTAATTTGCTTGCAGCGAGAGAAATAAGTGGTCGCGGCGCCAGGCGCGCTTGCGAAAATAAGTCTGAACAGCGAGCAGCGCCGGATCTTCATCGATGCGCGACTCGAACGCTGAGTTAAATTGAATGAAATTGATCACCGGGCCGGCAGAGGTAAAAGTCGTATCATTGCTGACATTTTGCGTACGGCGAATCACCGTCCTTTCAGCAGTGGGGCGCCGGAAGCCGACCGAGCTCACTAAATCCCAATCCGAACCAGCAAACGACAGCTCGGCGCCAAGCGCATAGCCAGTAGCATCGGTAAGCTCGGTTTGTGTGTTGCTGGTTAGCGTTCTTCTCGCATTTGTTACCGGTTCGCCCCTGATCGTCAGCCGGTCTCGTATACTCGAAGCGATCGTCTCGCTGCTATTGACGTTTGCTACTCCAAAGAAGCCAAAGGCAACCGAACCAAAGCTCGCCTGCATGAAATTCGACAATCGAAAGCGGGTGTTGACAAGATCGTCATCCCGCTCGGAGGAAGTCTCGTCACGCAATGACTCCCAAATATTGATTCCAGTTATTTCAGTATCCCCAATCTCAGAACGTTGTATATCGGTGATGCTGACCCGCGTGTCGACTTGCAGCAACCATTCTCTGGTCAAATAAGCAGCAGATACGAATGGACGCGTCAAAGCATTATGATAGTTAGCATAGAGAAATCGAGAAGAAGAAGCAGAGGCGCGGGCAGGATTAAACAGAATTTGCGTTGCCGTATCCGGCACGAAGAGGGTGAAGTTAGCCGGCGCCCGTTCCGTGGTTGCCAGGCGGGTTTGCTCCGTCTGCAACAAGCTAAAAACCGAGGACTGGGCCAGGGAAAGGCCGGGAAACATCAGGGCAAAAAACGGCATAACAAAACGGAATGCGCTTTCCATATTCCATGACCTGATATCTGCTGCAAATGGCGGGTCTAAAGATTCTCCGATGCCATTATTGGTACTGCTCCTTTGCCGAAGCCATCATTTCGGAAACAAAGCGGGACATCTTCTCGAAATGGGAGCCGCGCCAGTAAACATGGCAACACGCCCGACAACGATAGAATTCGTCGAAGTACTGCAAGGTCTCCTGCGAAAGCTGATGCTGCACGTC
>CAZVSL010000544.1:0-4390 GCA_964629935.1 uncultured Calditrichaceae bacterium
AGCCTGTCTTATGATGACAGTTCCGATGAGTATGTCTGGTACGCTGCCGACGTCCATCTGCGTCTTAGTAGCGAAAATGAACTCATCGAAGGTAATGTGCTGACCGACCATGCAGGCAACTTGCAGGTCGACACGACGCCATTTTACATCATGCGCGTGCTGTTCGATGGGATTAGAAACGACGCTGATAACTATCCAGCCATTATGTTACTTGAATCGTGAACTCAAACTTGACGTGGAAATTATATGCAATTTACTCTCAACGGTAAGAAAACTACTTTCGATGGCGACCCGGAACTGCCTTTGCTGACCTATCTGCGTGAGCAAGAACATATCATCTCGCCGAAAGATGGCTGCGCACCGCAGGCCGCTTGTGGTTGCTGCGTGGTGCAGCTCAATGACCGCGCCGTGCTCTCCTGTGTCATCCCCATGAGCAAAGTCGCGGACGGCCAGGTCGTCACCACCGAAGGCCTGGATGAAAGAACGCAAAACATCTTTGCCAATGCCTTCGTCGAAAAAGGCGGCGTGCAATGCGGATTTTGTATCCCCGGCATCGTGATGCAAAGCAAGGTACTTCTGGACAAGAATCCGCAACCCAGCAGGCAGGAAGTATCCAAAGCGCTCACGCCCCATTTGTGTCGCTGTACAGGTTATAAAAAGATCGAAGACGCCATCCTCTCTGCTGCTGAAATGCTGCGCAACGGCGCCCCGCAAGAATCTCGTAGCCAGACAGGCAAGGTTGGGGAACGCTTGCATAAATACGATTCACACAAAACCGTGTTGGGACACAGGCCGTTTGTCTGCGATATGGTTGTCGATGACATGGTGTACGGTGCAGTCAAGCTCAGCGACCATCCGCGGGCAAAAATCAAAAGCATCGATACCAGTGAAGCAGAAAGGAGCGACGGCGTGACTCGCGTCGTCACAGCAGATGATGTTGGCGGCGAGAGACATGTCGGTCTGATTGTGAAGGACTGGCCGGTTATGGTCAAAGCCGGCGAGACCACACGTTATGTCGGCGATGTGCTGGCCATCGTGGTGGCGACTTCCGAGCAGGCAGCACGGCAGGCTGTCGACAAAATAAAAGTCGATTATGACGTGCTCGAGCCGGTGACAGACCCACACGCCGCCCTGCAACCGGATGCGCCACAAATTCACGAGAGCGGCAACCTGCTTTCCGAAACCATCATCAAGACGGGTGATGCAGACGCCCAGCTTGCGCAGTCTGACTTTGTCGCCAAAGGCAAATTTCAAACTCAGACCATCGAGCACGGGTTTATGGAGCCGGAGAGCTGTCTGGCGAAACCCTGGTATGATGGCGTCGAAGTCTTTTCCCAGGGCCAGGGCGTCTACGAAGACCGCACGCAAATCGCCGCGCTCCTGAACTTGCCGGAAGACAAGGTTAAAGTCGTGCTGGTGCCCAACGGCGGCGCATTTGGCGGCAAAGAGGATCTCTCTATACAAGGCCATGCATCTTTGTGTGCGCACCTGCTCAAGCGTCCCGTCAAAATCACGCTGACGCGCGATGAATCCATTCGCATGCACCCGAAACGGCATCCGTTGTGGATGGATTACGCCGTCGGCTGCGACAAGAACGGCAGGCTCACAGCACTCAAAGCCAGAATCATCGGCGACACCGGCGCCTACGCCTCGGTTGGCATGAAAGTGCTGGAGCGCTCAGCGGGTCACGCTGCCGGCGCCTACTATGTGCCGGTGGTGGATGTTGAAAGTCGGGCGGTCTATACCAACAACATTCCCAACGGCGCCATGCGTGGCTTTGGCGTCAACCAGGTGACCTTTGCGGTTGAAAGTCTGATCGATGAGCTTTGCGAAAAAGGCGGCTTCGACCGCTGGCAATTTCGCTACGACAACGCCCTGCGGGAGGGGCTGCGCACGGCCACCGGCCAGGTGATCGGCAAAGGCGCTGGTGTGCAAAACTCGCTGTTGTCAGTCAAGGAGATTTTTCAGCAGGCGCGCTACGCCGGGTTGGCATGCGGCATCAAAAATACCGGCATCGGCAACGGCATGCCGGATATCGGTCGCGCCAAGATTATCATAGAATCGCCGGACAAGATCATCGTCTCTCACGGCTGGACAGAGATGGGCCAGGGCGTGCACACCATGGCCGTGCAGATGCTGTGTCAGGAGCTAAACATCGATCCCGCCATGGTGGAAGTGCGCGTCGACACCACCGATGAATCCGTGTGCGGCATGACCACTGCCTCGCGCGAGACGTCATTGGTCGGCCATGCCATCATCAACGCCTGCAAAAAGCTCAAGCATGATTTAAAAGAACGCGCCCTCGGCGAGCTGGAAGGCCGTGAATACGAGGGCAGTTGGGTCTGCGACTGGACCACCAAGCCCGGCAAGCAGGTTGACAATCCGGTGACGCATTACTCCTACAGCTATGCCGCCCAGGTTGTCATTCTCGACGATGAAGGCCAGGTTGAAAAAGTGGTTGCGGCTCACGACGCCGGCAAGATCATCAATCCCACATTATTCGAAGGCCAGATCGAAGGCTCCATCCACATGGGGCTGGGCTACGCCCTGACTGAAGATTTTGTACAGGAAAACGGCCACCCCAAAAGCACACGCCTGCGCAAATGCGGCATCCTGCGCGCCAAAAAGACGCCGGAGATGCAGGTCATCGGCGTGGAAGTACCGGACCCCAACGGCCCGCACGGCGCCAAAGGTGTAGGCGAAATCGGTCTCGTGCCCACGGCCGGGGCGGTTGCCAATGCGCTGCATCAGTTTGATGGGGTGAGGCGATATCGGTTGCCGATGGGGGTGAGGGAGTAGGGCGGTTGGACTAAAGACTTTCCAGTACCACGAGGCGTAGTTGGATCTGTAGCCATGATAATCACATCGTTGAAATGACCGTAGTAGAATTTCCCAGAAAGGTGCCCTCTATCACGACATTAGGAAATCAAGAAGCTAGCAAAAAAAATATCTCCAGATGAGCGGGCGAAGCTTATTGAAATGATAGAAGGGCGTACTGAGCAGAAGGACCATTAATGCTCTCATAGTAGCAAGTTTCCCCACTTCAGCTAACCGGTTATCGAGTTTTGATAGTTGTGGCAGAAATCAGCGAAGCGGTGTCTGTCGCAGCTAGCACGCCGGAGACCGTTTTGCTTAACTCCAAAAAATGTGATAAATATTATAAATGTTGTTGCTTAATACATCAGATATGACGTACATTGTGGCATGAACAAAGTAGATTGGGAAGTAATCTATTATGAAACTGGAGATGGCCAATGTCCAATTATGGAGTTTATCGACTCACGAAAAAACGAAATCAGGCAAAGATTTTAAGTTACATTTCGTTATTACAAGATAATGGGCCGGATTTGGCAAGACCTTATGCGGCTTTGTTGGAAGATGGAATACATGAATTGCGAATCAAGCTATCGGGAGAGCAAACGCGGATACTATATTTCTTCTGTTTCCGAAATTGGATTGTACTAACGCATGCTTTCATGAAAACCACCAGCAGGGTTCCAAAAGCGGAAATTATAAAAGCCAAAAAGTGCCGCGATGATTTGCTGAAAAAATATTCAAAGGAGTAGCGACAATGAAGAGATTTAATGATCATCTAAGCGAGAAACTCAAAGACAAAAAATTTAAGGAAATATATGAGGAAGAGAAATTATTGCTGCAATTGTCACATAGAGTCGCTGAAGAGAGAAAAAAAGCAGGTCTGACGCAATCTCAGCTCGCGAACAAAGCACAAATCACCCAACAACAACTTTCTAAAATTGAAAAAGGTTTAAATTTCAATATAAAGACATTTCTAAAAGTCTGCCATGCTTTGGGTGTACAAATGCAATTAACTTCGAACGACGTGAGACTTAGTTGAGATATAATATCCTACCAGCAGTTACTCCGCCGAGATCATTCAATCCATGCCCGACAACTCCATTCTTAAAGTTTGGTCCAAACGCAAAATGGAATTTACAACGCGCGCACCTAGTTGTTGCGTGAAATATGATTAGTGTTTAGGAACCGTGTAGGCGAAATCGGTCTCGTGCCCACGGCAGCCGCGGTTGCCAATGCGCTGTATCAGTTTGATAGGGTGAGGCGGTATCGGTTGCCGATGGGGTGAGGAAGTAGGCAGTTTAGACAGAAGAGACTATCGTATGTAATGAAGCAAGCGGATTTTATATTGTTAAGCATCTACACTATGTTTAAATGGTGCGCCCACAGAGCTTATGAGTTTTTCATATTTCGGAAGTCGTGCTAACGAAAAGCCAATTAAATTTCTGCAACATTCACCCACTAATCTTCAAGTTATTTAACATCAATGTCGAAAGTAAAGTGTATAAGTTAATAAATTAATACCCAAATTGAGCGATTCATGCAAGGAAATCTTCACCAATGGGTTGTATGAAGG
>CAZVSL010000545.1:0-4370 GCA_964629935.1 uncultured Calditrichaceae bacterium
ACTGTACCGGCGCCCTCCCATCCCGGTGTAGAAGGCGGTGTTCTCTCGAACCCGTACAAACCACGCAAATGCATGAGATCCGAGGGATTGCACGGCGCCGCTTCGATCTTCACCAAAACCTCACCCTTTTGCGGCTGCGGCACTGGCCGGGTCACAATTCTCAGGTTGCGTATCGCCTCATGTGCATCCGGGATGAAGCGGTCTAACTGAATCGCCTGCATTTGCTCAGGTATTTGGTTGGCCATCTTCCCTCCGTTTGTTCTGTTACTGCTTCGGTAAATTCGATATTCACAGTGGTTCTACAAATTGCAAATCTCAAGCACCAAATGACAAACAATCTCAAATGACACGGGCCCGACAATATTGGCAGCCAGCTCATCAAGCGTGTAGGCTTTGACGCTTTCCGGTTTGTCGCTCAGATTATAGCCACGCTGATCCGGCACCCAAACGCAGTATCCGGCTGTAGTAATGCCGGAATTTGCTTAGTCCACGCCCGCCAGAACTCCGGGGATTCATGCAACAGAATCACCAGTGGGCCGCTTTCAGGACCGCTTTGAACCACATGCAAATTGAGACCTTTAGTGTGGATCGTGTGGTGCTGCAATCGTGGAATTTGCATCAGGCAAGTCGGTTTGTTGGGAACTGCTGTTTTCCGATTTCACCGTTCGTAGTTCAGCTTCCAAATTTTTCTGCATGATACCGATATGCAAGCTAAAGAATCAAGCTAAAGCTTGAACTACGAGCCTATGAACCAACAATCCAGGAACATCACGGGTTAGTCTGCGCCCATTCCACCCGCCACGCAGGACACACGGGTTGGCGCCTTACGGCCATTCGTTGTTGGACTTGTCCAGCTCAAACTCAATCATATTGCGCGGGTCGATTATGACACGGGAAATCGGTTTGTCCTTGCTGAGAAAGTAGAAGGTTGTTGCCGGCTCCTGCGCCTGCCAGCGCCTGAGCACGGGCGTATCATCGCCAAACTCGACTTTAACCCAGACGGGAAAGCTGAGCGCCCCCTGCTTCTTTATTGTCACGCTTTGCCTGGCAACAGAGCCAATGCCAAAGTCAAGCACACCCGGCGTGTGCAGCAGCTCGCGCAATTCCGGCCGCAAGTTGTGGCCGGTCATTTCGCGGGCAATGTCGATGAAATGGCGCGTGATCGGGTGCTTGAACTTCCAGCGCTGGAAAAACGTCTGCATCACAGGCTGCCAGCGTTCGTGACCGTAATAGTTGTCATAGCTCAGCAGTATCAGGCGCGGCTTGATGTAACTGGCGACGTAGTAGTCCTCGTGTGTTGCATACTTCCATGATTCCTGCGCGATGACCGGCGTTGGGTTGCGCAGGAAGTCGTCCTTTCTGTAATCGCGAATCATCAGGCTGTCGCCGTTCTCGCGCACCAGCAGCATTTTACCATAAGCTCTTTCAAACGCTTTGACCGTGGTAAATTCCGTCAAGCCCTCGTCGAGCCAGGCTTCCCTTGCTTCGTCATTTGCTACCATGCCGTACCACCAACTGTGAGCAAACTCATGGATGGTGAGGCGCTCCGGGAATCTATTGTCTGCCGCGACCGGCGTAGGTTTTGCGTGAGCTGTGCCGGAGCCGTCAAAATTGCCGGTGAAGAACATGGTGTTGTATTCCATGACCGAGCCAAACACCGGCGTATCGACGATGGAAACCTGCGGGTAAGGATAGGCGCCGAGATAGCTCGTGCAGAAATCGTAAGCGTGCTTTGCAGCCGCCAGGATGCGTTCTTTCATCGGCTCAGTTTGTGGCCGCAGGTAAAGCAAAATGTCCAGGTCTTGGTACGAGACTTTGCTTTTTTTGAAATTCTTCGCCGCGCTCCAGGCGAAGTCGTGGACGTCCTCGATAATAAAGCGCCATTTCTTCAGACCATCTGCAAGCTCTTTTTCTTCCTGCAGCACCCCACAGGAAGCCACAACATAATCATCCGGCAGGGAAATGCTGACATCATACACGCCGAAATCAGCGAAGAACTCGGAGTTGTAGTGGTACTGACTGCAGCTCCAGCGATGGCGGTATCTCTCATACACACCGATTTTCGGAAACCACTGCGCTACGATGAAATAGTCATCCAGAAAGCCGGTTCGTTCTGTCAGCGCCGGCAGTTTGGTTTCAAAGTCGATATCAATACTAATTGACGAATCCGGCAAAAGCGGCTGCGGCAACTGAATGGAAAAAACCGTCTGGTCATGCTGATTGTTGTCGTCCGGCTGGATAAATGTTATGGCATCAGTTAAGTCCTCCCCCGAAGCAAGCGCAAGCCGCTTGATTTTGCAGTAGCCCCAGTTCCCGATAAGCGCCACCGGCGCCTCCCCTGCCTCCTGCCAGTAGGTCGATTTTTCGTTTTGAAATGCGTTCATGTAGGTGTGAAATAGCAGCTCGCTCAGGGTATCGTCAGAGGCATTGCGCCAGTTCAGCGTCTCTGTTGCTGTGATAAGCCTGGTTGCCGGGTCGAGCGAACAATCGATGGTGTAATTTGCGATTCGCTCGGAGAGGGGTTCGGGGGGTTTTTGTTGCTGGCAGGTTGAGAGGAGGAGTAGGGTTGTGAGGTAAGTGAGCGGATATAGTTTCATAGAGATATTATTCTATATTTTCTTAAGTTAATCAACATCTTTTTCAAATCTCACTTGTGCCTGTGGCCATCCCATACCTAACTTCTATTCGCCTGTCACTTTGGCTACACGCTGTTTGAATTCTGGCTTCACTTCTGCAAACAGACGAAGGAATCTGACGACATACTCACGAACCTCTTCACCATCATTCAGCTTCTCAAAGCGCGGAAATAATAACTCAAGATCCTCATTTGTGAATGCCGTTTTGGTCCACTGATCTTGAAATTCTCAGCTATATGCGCACCATTATATTGATCGGTATTTGTAGCGAATGACTTCCAACTCTGTGGATACATCTACATTGGCGAGAAGCGTGTCGATCTCTGCCATAACTTTGTCGTCCAGTAAGTATTCAGCACAGCTTTCACCCTGGTGAGTAGGTAAGTCCTTTGAAATTACAATCCGACCAACATCGACCTTAAATGGCAAATCAGTGACCATTGGCTTCATCTTGCCACCACAAACATGGCATTTCATACTATCATCTCCTTCGTTTGAACTCCCAATCCCCATTCCTTAGGTGCAGGATAATAGGCCGTTACTATCCGGACATGATGTCCTTCCACATCAACAGCCACGAGGATATGAAACACCAGGCCACCCTGACGACTATAGACCAGATAACTCGGCAAGTATTTATCCTCCGGATACTCCTCAATGATTTCAAATTGGTTCGTTGATATCAAAATATCATTTCTGGAAATAAATCTCTCCTTCATGCGCAGTTGACATGATATGTCCACTTGACTCTGCCTGAACGCACACACGATTGAATAAATCCCAAAAGATCAACTTGAATCTTGCGTTCAAACTCGCTCAAAGGCCCTCGAGGGCAATTTAGATAGTCTCATGAGTCATTATGAGTTATTCTTCTTGCAATGTCAGAACCCCTATCATCCACAAAAGAAATCGAACTGTAACCCAAAAGTCAAGCAAATCAAGCTTCACCAGTGATGATTGCTCCAGAAATTAGCGAAGCGGTTTCTGTCGCCTGAGCATATCGGTGACTCCGGTGCGATCATTCTTAAAGCATAAACTTGCAGACAAACTTTCTACCATTGCTATTCCCTGTTTCTACCTCACCAAAACCATCCGCCTCACCTCCATACGCTGCTCCGTACGCAAGCGATAGACATACGTCCCGGAAGCCACCGAACGACCCTGGCCATCTGTGCCATCCCAGTTGATATGATAGTCACCGGCCGGTTGTGAAGCATCCATGAGACGGCGCACCAGACGGCCGGTGAGATCAAAGACTTCGAGCTGCACCTGTGAGGACTCCTTCAGCCGATAGCGAATTGTGGTGCCGGCGTTGAAGGGATTGGGATAATTCTGCAGCAAACTGATGGCTTCCCGTTGCTGCGGCTGCTCTGAAGCAGCAACAGACGTCGCGGGCTCAAGGGCGATCTTGTACATAGACCGGCCATAGGTTGCAGCTACGAGCATATTCGTGGGTTCGTGCAAATCCAGATCCGTGACAGGCACATTCGGCAAGCCTGCGCCAAGCGGCTGCCAGGAGTTGCCGGTATCGCGCGTGACGAACACGCCGACATCGCTGGCAACATACAAGGTGGAGTGATCATTCGGATTGACAATAACGTCGTTGAGCGGCGATTCCGGCAGATCGCCGGAGATGTCCTGCCAGGTCTGTCCGGCATCCTCTGTACGAAAAATGTGTGGCAGAAAAGAATCATAACGAAAGCCGGAGATGGTAACATACGCTGTGTGCGCATC
>CAZVSL010000546.1:0-4363 GCA_964629935.1 uncultured Calditrichaceae bacterium
AGAAAAGGTCATGGTTGAACAAGAGATGAGGGGCAGGGTGGAGGATGGAGGATGGAGGATGGAAGATGGAGGATAGGAGATAGAAAAGGGAGATAGAGGCGGACTTTGCGCCAGCGCCTGCAGGGTTGCTTGTAATTTTTCCATCAACAGCGCCGCACCCAGTCCCTTGCCGGATACGTCGCCGAGAGCCAGCCCGAAGCGTGTTTCGTCCTAACTGTTGAAAGGTCAGGAGATCGCCGCCCACTTCATTGGCCGGCCTGGAGTAGAGCCAGACAATCCCAGCCGCGAAGCTGCGGGCTGCTTTCAGGCAGGAGTGCAACCTGCACGGGCATGTCCGGCACGCCGCAGCTCTGTTTGCGCCAGCATCTTGTCTTTAAGCTCGAGCATGAGCACGCCACGCGGTTTGCCTGCAGCCGCTCGCGTCTTTTTTCATCCAGAAAGAACTCCTTGAGCTCTTGCCAGTCGCGCCGCAACGTGCGTCTCAGGTCACCGCTGTGCAAGTCTTCGCGCAGCATGTGACGTATGCGCGGTTCATTGTGCTGATCGAAGTGTGACATCGCATTAGCCAGAAGTGATGTAGCCCCGATACCAGTCCAGCGTTTCCCTGATGGCCTGACGGTGTGGCGTGGTTTGCGCGCCGAACTCGCGCGCGAATTTGCCGTGGTCCATCACAAACGGCTGTTCGAACTGGTAGAGGGTCTCACGCAGCTCGCGCATCATGGGATTGACGACGCCGAGCAAGTTGATGAGCCAGCGTGGCGCAACCCGCACTTTTGGGCGCGCGCGCGCCTCTTTGAACACGATATTCAGGAATTGGCGTGCGGTCAACGGTTCGGCGCTGGGCAGATGCCAGATTTCGCCAAAGGCTTCTTCCTGTTCAGCCAGCGTGATCAGTCCGCGCGCAACGTCTTTGATGTAGGACCATGTGTGCGGCGCGTCCAGGCTGCCGATCAGGGTGACGCCGCCGCGCGTCAGGGTGGGTTTAAATACTCGCTCACCCATGGCGGCATTGAGCACGCCCGGCCCATAGAAATCCGAGGCGCGTCCGATAGTTGCTCGCACCTTGCCGGTCTTGTGCGCTTTCATGAGCAGGGTGGTCATTTCGGCGCGAACGCGTCCTTTCGGACCTTTAGCGTTGTATGGACTGGTTTCTTTCATCGGCCCTGAGACCGGACCGTACATATACAGATTATCGCCGAACACCAGTCTGGCGCGGGCTGAGGCTGCGGCGTCGATCAGCGCGTGCATGATGGGTGGGAACAGCTTCGGCCAGCGGGTGTAGTCGGGATTGACGCAGTTGTAGACCACGGCTGCACCCTGGCAGCATTGGCGCGCGCTATCTGCATTAGATGCGTCGCCGGCCATGGTTTCGACGCCATCCGGCACGTCCATCTGGCCGTTTCGGTTTATTGCCCGAACCCGTTTTTGCCGGGCCGCCAGCTCAAGTACGACTGCCTTGCCGAGCCCGCCGCTGGCGCCAAAGACGACGTGTAATTCACCTGTTGCACTCATCTGCACTCCTTATGCTTGGGCGCATGGCAGCTTTCAACTTTTACGTCCACCGCCACGTGCGCCGCCTTTGCGATCACCGGCATGTCGCCTCGGCCCTTGCTTCTCACTGCGTTTGCCGGGCCCGGCAATTCTCAGTGGTTTTCCCTTCAAATTCTTGCCTTTCAGACTCTCGATTGCGGTCCATGCTTGTGACGCCTCCGGCACTTCCAGGATTGCCGCCGACTTTTGCGGCATCAGCTCGACGGAGACAACTTCCCCAAAGGTTTCAAACGCCTTACAGAGATCATCCTCGGTGACGTTCTTGCTTAAGTTGCTCAAGTAGATTTTCATGTGACTTGTTCCGGCACACGTTCTATTTCGTGTTTTTATGGATAAAAGTCCACTTAAAAATGAAATTATTGTCAGGTAAGGGGGCTTGGCCAAAAGACCTTGAGGTCGTGCGATGACGAGCCCGCACCATAATGGTCACTCTGACCTGGTCTAACAATTTGGCGGGCGCCATAGCACCAGCCCTTTTTCTGTTGCATATAAAGCACAGAAACGTATTTTAGGAGAACTCCGCTCAGGATGCGACTCCCGCGTATACTTTGCCCTGGTTGCCGGAGACATAATTATCGTTGGGAATGATTTGTTTATCTATATAATGATCCTGCCATCAGGAATAAGACTTCTTTTCACGGTTTTTAAAGGAGATAGTTATGCCAAAGACGAACCACACTGCCAACGTTTTCCTGTTATTTTATCTCATCGCCATGGTTGCCTGTCAATCCTCTCCTTCTTCAAAGGACAACGCAAAGCAGGCAGAAACCCCCAAGGCGACAACTTCTCAGGATAAGACCGTCGCAATGTCCTTAAAGAAGTTCTTTGAATTCAAATCAGCGAAAATTGACTTTACTTATTCCGGCATCTTTGAAGGCAAAGAGACCTATTATATCGACGATTGGGGCAATACCGTCGTGATGGTACAAGACAAAAAGGAATTCGGCCACGCCAAAAATCAAACGACTATCTGGAAGGATGAGCAAACCACGATTCATAACCACCTGGAGAAAAATGTGTGGCGAGGCAAGCTGCGCCCGAAAGACACTGAGCCGCCTGCAGTGGCAAGCATCGCGGAGGAGCAACTCGAGATGGTCGGCTATAAAAAGTTGCCTGATGAGCAGATTGCTGGGAAAACATGTACAGTTTACGAGAACAGCAGCCTGAACGTCAAATATTGGCTGTGGAAAGGAATCGATCTCAAGATAATCAATCGTTCAGTCGGTGAGGTAGGATATGTACGTGAGGCCACAAGCGTAGAAGAAAATGTAGCCATCCCGCAGAAGTTGTTGACAATACCGGAAGAGTATAGTGTTAGTCAGTAAAGCCCGCGAACGTATCAGTCCATGCAACTGAACCTCCTGCTCATCAACGAGTTCAGAAATCTCTATGAGTTCTGACAGCGAGCTGTCTGTTTCCAAATTCAATAAATCCGGTTGCCGGTTCATCTGTCTGCCAACTGATTCTGGCGGAAGTCAGGCTGACTTCTGAGGCTTCTGGTTCTTAGATGAGATTGGGCGCTGTGGTGGTAAAAAGAAAAAACCCGCTTTCAAGACTGATAGAGCGGGTTGCTATTCACGGATGCGGGTTTGTTATTTCTTGTAATTTTCATGAAAAATAATATATTATCGTACGCAACGAATGCTACAAGTGAGCCCCCTCACGGTCCCGAACGCTATCCTGACCAGGGAGAAATTGAAGCGCTGAGGTTTTTTGCAATACCACTGCCGGGGTCTGGGCGATGCATTTCTGATTTTCACACCGGCTTTTTCTACCCCATTTTTCACGAATTGCTTTAAGCTTCAAGCCAAATAAACTGCTGACGTTTGACTGTCAGATATTTTCTCATTGGCTTCAAAGAGAGGTTACCATGAATAAGAATCATGTTTTTTCCAGGGTGTGTTTTATCTTGTTCTCATTGATAATGCTTGTTGGCTGTAGACATGCAGCGATGCGACTCGACACAGATTCAAATCCGAACGATTGATGCAAATGTGAAGTTTAAAAAGTGTGCCTTCGACAATAACCACGAGCGGGTTAACCCAATTTTATGAAGCTTCGAATTTATACTGACACCTCAGTATTCGGTGGCTGTTTTGATGATGAATTCGTAGAGTACTCCACGGTTCTAATCGACCAATTTCGAAACGGTAAAAAAATTCTGACCATCTCGGACCTAACACTTCAGGAATTACAGAATGCACCAAAGCAGGTTCTTGAAGTATATGATTCTATACCAAGACAATCTATAGAGTTTGCTTTACTCGACGATGAAGCTAAATTTCTGGCCAATAAATATATTGAAGAGAAAGCCGTAAGCAAAAAGTTTCTCTTCGATGCTCAGCATATAGCGGTAGCGTCTATAAATCGAGTAGATGTTCTGGTCAGTTGGAATTTCAAACACATTGTCAATCTCAGACGAATACAACTCTATAATGCAACGAATCTAAAATACGGTTATCCGCTGATTGAGATAAGATCACCAAGGGAAGTAATCGATGAAAAATAATTCAAACGAAAAGAGTTTTGACGCCGTTACGATGATGAGGCAAATCAGGGATAAGTTGTCCAAGGAATACTTGGCAAATCCAGATAAAGAAGAAAAAGACTTGGAACAGATTCGAGAGAAATACGGCATCAAGTCAAAGCAAAAAGTCTAAAAGGTAGCTCAACACACAAGCTCCAGCCAACAAGCGGCTGCACCCGACGTGACAGCCGGCGGTTCTTCAGGCCAGGTCGGTGCGCTCTCAAAGAAATTTTCGTAATTCAAACTTCTGTGGCTCCGACCCCTCGCGCAGGGTGAGCCGCAGCG